>JAISDG010000123.1 GCA_031265015.1 Spirochaetaceae bacterium
CGAAGAGCGGTCACAGCGGATCAATGTGGAACGGGCCTATGCCAGGGCGGAGGCGCTGATAAGCGCTGCCGCCCGGCTGCCGGGAAAGCGGCGGCCCGGTACGCCATCCCGGGCCGTCAAGGAGCGGCGGCTCCGGTCAAAGCGCCGTAAAGCCGAAAAAAAGACCCGCCGCCGGTTTTCCCCGGATGAAGAGTGTTTCACGTGAAACATGTTTCACGTGAAATACCCGGGAATGGCGCCCGGAGCCGCGGGGTAATCTTCCTGGCGGGATATGCCGAAAAGCTACTATAGGTTAAATAACCGGGTAATTTGAGCATAAAAGAGTAACCACGAAGGCGCGTAAGGCGAAAGCGGAGGGGGTTTATGAAAAAGCTGGTTTTGGCTGTTATTGCCGGATTATGTACAGCGGCGGTTTTTGCCCAATCCGGCGCCATACTTTTTAAAGTATCATCGTATCAAATCAGCAGGCGGCAAACCGCCTCCCAGTATGTCAGGGCGGAATTGTTCGTTAATGACGAAACCCAATCCTGGGAAATAGTCCTGCACAGGAAAGACGGTACAGGACCGGAACGGATCAAACTGGAAAGATTCGATGATATCGGGCACAATAACGGCGTTTTCAGAGCCATCACCATTCAGGACAACTCCGGCGCCACCGGCGGCGGTCTTTTTGCCTATATGCCGGTCTTTGAGGGGAGCAAAATCCGGGTGGACCTTTGCGATACCAGAAACGAGAGTGTTAGACGCCGCTTGATTCTGGAATATTAGCTTTCAATTGCCATAAACCAGGACAGCCTCTTTATTGCTTGCATCGGTGGTGTACAGTTCAAGCTTACCCTGGTTGAGTTTCCAGCTTTTAACTTTGCCGAGATACTGGAAATATTCCTGTTCCCGAAGCCGCTCCGGATCATAAATGGAGGCCATCAAAGTAGCGATCGATGGGGCGATGGTAAGGGCGTTATTTTCCCCCGCCTGGTAGGTTGAAATATACCGGTTAGGGGCGGCTTTCCCGCTGAGCCGGTCGGCATCCACCTTTAGCGTAAACAGGTCCCCCATACCATCGGCGGTTAGTTTATTTCTGTCAAGGGTCACGGTTTTGTCTGAACGGCGCACTTCCAAAAGCTTCCAGTCTTTTCCGCTGATGCTGCCAAGATAGCTTGCTCCGGAAGAAGCGGCGGGCTGACCGGTTCCGCCTGACGCCGCGGCGGCCTGGGAACCGGCGCCTTGAGAAACGGCGGCCTGGGAACCGGCGCCCTGAGAGGCGGCAGCTTGGGAGCCGGCGCTTTGAGAGCCGCTTTGGGCGCCGGAAGCGGGCCGGTTCCGGGAATTTGACTGGGCGGCGCGCCGTTCCTGCTCGGCCCGTTCACGCTCGGCTCTGGCGTTTCTTTCCGCCTGTTCTTGGGCGATACGCTGTTGTTGGCCGGAGTTTGCTGTTTCCTCCAGATACATGCTTTCGCAATCATCAACACTGGTCAGCAGCAAGCCGCAGATGATCAAAATACCGGCGGCGCAGATTTTTCCGGTTATCCTGTTTTTATAAGCGGTCATAAACCCTCCTTAACATACCTATCATACTATATAGGTGTGATCAAGTTTTTTCAAATCACTAAAAGTGTCTATTTCTATTATATCATCAAAAGAGCATTCCCGCACCTCTATGGCATACTCTTTTATAAAGTATTCCAGGGCGACCTGATCCCAGTAACGCTCTTTGCCGCCGGGCATTTCATATACCGTCTTGATATGCTCCGCCATTTTGGCGCCGTCTTTTTCGTTCCAGTAGGATATTCCGAACATGTGGTGGCAGTTTTTGCCCCCGACTTTTAGCTTGGTGATAACGCCGTTTTTGGTTTCAAAACACCAGTCATCGGTTATATCCGCGGGAACCCCCAGATAATTGCTGGTATATTGATATTTTGCGATCAGGGCGGGATTTTTTAACAGCAAGTCCGATTCCAGCACATAGGCGTTTTTAAGCAGATACCGTACGCACATGGTGGAGGAAATGTTATTTGATTCATTGTAAAAGGGATTTTCCAGGAATTTGATGGCCGGATATTTGTACAACAGCTGATCAAACTGTTCCCCCAGATAGCCCCGGACAATGACGATCTCTTCTATTCCGGCGGCGATAACCGCATCCAGCAGGGTGTCGATGATCCGGACACCCTTAACCCGGACCAGGGGTTTGGGGGTATTCAGACTGATGGGGACCAGCCGGGAACCGAAACCGGCGGCAAGGAACACCGCCCGCTTTACCTGGTACGGTTCCAGGGCTTCTATGCCCTTGGGAGTAATATGATGATTTTCAACATAACCCGTTTCGTGCAGCTGGGTAAGGGTTTTATTGATTGTTCCAACTGAAAGTCCCGTTTGTTTTGCCATCCGCCGCTGGGTAAGTTCTTCTTTCCGGGCCGGTTCCAGCCTGGTGATTGATTCCAGCAGGGTAAGAACTTCAAATTGGGGCCGGGAGAGCGCCATAAACATGTGTATCCTATTTGAGTTATAGTACGGGACCCTGGGGCCGCGCCGGAATAAGGTTATTCACCGGAAAACCTCTTAATCATATATACTATCAGTTTTACGGTTAAATTGCACCCCAGAATCAGGATAGAAACAAAAGCGGCCCCTTCCAGGAAGAGCTGGGCTTCGAACTGGTTTATCATCAGGGATACGGGTTTGTTTCGTACCGTGCTCAGAAAAGAAACCGCCGAAATAGTCATCATGGAATTGACAAAAAAGTAGGAGGCCATTTCCAGGATCGTCAGTTTGGTTTGGGGAACAAGGACATCCCGGATAATAAAAAACCCTTTGACCCCCAGGGTTAAGCCCACGTCTTCCAGGTTTGGATTAATTTTACCCAGGGAATTGTAGGCCATCAGGTAAGGGGAGGCCATAAAGTGAATAATATTAGCTAAAACTAACATTGCTATGGTCCCGTAAATGAACGATCCCTTAAAAAAAAGGACGTAGGAAAGGCCCAGCACCAGCCCGGGCACCGCCAGGGATGTTATGGACACAAGATGGAGCAGTTTGGAAGATTTTCCCGGAATCCGGGCGGTAATATAAGCGGTTATGTAAGACAGGGCTGTCCCCAGAATCGATACCCCCAGGGCGATACTTACCGAGTTGACAAGGTATCGTCCTGCCCCCAGGTTCATGGTTCGCAGGATGTTGGCAAAAGAAAAAGACATATCCGTGGGGTACTTGTTGATAAAACTTAGGACCACAAACACTGCCAGGGGAAGGGCAATAACGGTACAGATAACAATACAATACCCCATGGCTGCCCAGTCCCTCAGGCGGTTGTCTTGTTTGATCCGCTCCTGGATAGTAAAACTCTGGTTTCCCCGATCCTTGTTAAACAGATCGAACAGAAACGCCGCCAGGGCGGGAATCAGCAGGAATGAACCGATAACGCTGCCCCGGCTGAAGTTGAGCAGGCCGATTACTTCCTGGTACATCAACACCGGCAGGGTGGTGTATCTGCCCCCTATCATTAAGGGTACGCCGTAATCGGTAAAGATCAGGGTAAAGGTGGCAAAAATCACGGATATCAGGGGCTTCCGCAGATAGGAAAAGGTGATGGACAGAAACTGTCTGGTTTTGGGAATGCCCAGAACGGTAGCGGCTTCGTAGGGGGAGCCGTCTTCGTATATCAGAATATCCGCCAGCATAAGAAAGGCCACGGGAAAAGCGTAGAGTACCGAACCCGCGACAATGCCCCAAAAGCCGTAAATCGCCTGATGGAGACTAAAGAAGCGGGTAAGCAGGCCGTTGGATCCCAAAAGGATCACCAGCCCCATACCATGGGAGATTGAAGGAATCAGCATGGGCGCCGTAACCAGGATGGAAAAAATATTCCGGCAGCGCATCCGCGACCTGGTTACCGCCAGGGCAAAAAACCAGGCGGCGATGATGGAAATAACGGTTCCTGTTCCGGCGGCAATAATGGAATGAACCAGGGCTTCCCCGAATTGCGGGGAGGCGACCACCGCGCCGATGTCCGTACCGGTCATGCTGATAAGCATTCTTCCCAGCGGGAAGAGCAGGGTAAAGGCCAGAAAGGCCCCTAGGAACAGCTTAACCGGCGTACTCATCCGTAAACCGGCCCGGTGGCGGCGATATATTTTGCCAGGGAGTTGACTTTGCGCTGCAGGTTGGCAATTACAAAATCCCGGACAAACTCATCGGCGGGATTGTGGATAAGGTTTTCCGGGGTATCAATTTGATGAATTACTCCGTGGTCCATCACCATGATCCGATCCGAAAGGCTAAAGGCCTCTTCCTGGTCATGGGTGATATAGATCATGGTGGAATGAAACTTTTTTTGGATATCCTTAATTTCGTCCCGAAGCAGAAGCCGGGTGGCCGCGTCCAGGGCGGACATAGGCTCGTCAAAGAGGATAATTTCCGGGTTCATCGCCAGGGTCCGGGCTATGGCGACCCGCTGCTGCTGGCCCCCGGAAAGTTTCCAGGGTTTTTTCCGGATATGTTCCGTTAAGCCCACCTGCTCGATAATGCTTTCCGCCCTGGACCGGGAAACGCCCTTAAGTTCTTTATTGAACTTAAGGGCATATTCCACATTACCCAGGACCGTCATATTCTGGAACAGGGCATAGTTTTGAAAAACAATACCCATATGCCGCTTGGAAGCGGGAAGCCCCGTAATGTTTTGGCCGTCCTTAATTATCCTTCCCCCGGAGGGGATCAGCAGGCCGATAAGGATCCGGAGGATGGTGGTCTTGCCGCAGCCCGAAGGTCCCAGGATAGAAAGAAATTCCCCGTCCTTAACGGAAAAGCTGATTTTATGCAGGACCTCCTGGTTGTTAAAGATATGTACCAGATCCTGTACTTCAAGCTTGTCGGCCATATCTGCTCCTTAGGGTACATCATACCAGAGGTTTTCCAAAACCGCCAGGTTTTTGGAAAAAATCGCTAGTACTTCCACCGTTCCAGCAGTTTTGCCTTTCGCTCCTGATCATATACCCCGGTCATGTCCGCATAGGCAATGTTCCGGGGATAATTGGGGATATTGTTGGGCTGATCCTTAAAAATCGGCTCCGGACAATAGAGTTCCTTGTCTTCCCGGACCAGAGTCGTCATGCAGAATTCGAAGACTTCCTTAACGCCGGGTTTGGTTTCTTTTCCCTGGATGATCGCCATACCGGTAGTAATGCTGGGCGCTCCCTCCCGGAAAAAGATCATCTCCAGGGGAACCCCCCGGCTGTTGATTGCCTGGGTGGCGGTTAAGGTCATGCCCAGGCCTATGGCAGCTTCGCCCTGGATCAGGGCGTTTACCGGCCCGGAACCGGAGGTGGTAAACTGGAGTATGTTTTCCGCCAGTTTATCAAAGTAATCAAAGGCTTCATCTTCGCCCCAGGCGTTTATCAGGCTGACCAGGAACATATACCCGGTGCCGGAACTTTTGGGATTGGGCATGGAAATAAGTCCCTTATAGGCGGGGTTAAGCAGATCCTGGTAGGATGCGGGAACCGGCAGACCCAGTTCGTTCAGTTTGTCTTTGTTGTAGACAATGGCCCCGGAGGATTTATCCCAGGGGAGAAATTTTCCGGACGCGGGGACCAGTTCGGGCAGAAAGGGGGACAGGTCGAAGGACGAAAGGCCGGCAAACACATCCTGCAGGTTTTCCATATAACCCGTTTCCAGGTTAAGGATAATATCCGCTTCGGTAGAAGTTCCTTCGGCTTTGATCTTGGCCGCGTGGTTTCCTGTGGAAAGCACTTCCATGACGATGTCGTAACTAGGGAATTGGGCCTTAAGCAGGTCCTGCATGTGTTCGGTACGGAAATCTTCGGTACTGGTATAGATGATAACCCGGTTGCCATCGCCGGAACCGCCGCAGGAGGCCAGTGCCAGGACCATCAGTACTCCCAGGATAAAGATATGGAAGCCCGGGCGCTTTCCTGTACAAGTTGATTTGTTTTGAACCATGATAATACCTCGTTTGTTCATTTTAATAGATCGTATACTTTAAAATGAACAATGTCAAGTATTTTTGCTTAGGATCGACGCATTTTGCAACGGGTACAGCCCAGGACATGAACATGGGAGCGGACGGGCTTTTCAAACAGGCGGGCTATCAGAAATTCATCTTCCCGGAGTACCGCTCCGCAGACCGGGCAGACCCGGCGGCGGCCTCCTTTCAGGCAGTATACACAGCCGGATATATGCATCAGCCGGTCCGCGCCCCCTAAAGAGGGAAAGGCCAGGGATGTAACCCGTTCCCCTTTTTCCAGTCTGGCGGAGCAGACCGGACAGGTCCGGGGGGCGCCGGGGTAGCTTTCGCCCCGGGGCTGCTTACCCCGGCGCCTGCCGCGGCGCGCGGATGTACCCGTGCCCGCGGGAAGGGCAAAGAACAGGGTAAAGCCGAACCAGAGGAGAATTACCCCGACTATGATGAATAACAGTATTTGAATGAACGCCGTCATGTATTTTTAGCCGCTGCTGTTTTATATTATCGGCGGGGAAAATGATTTTATTCGCAGTGGTCTAATACGGCCTAATACCCAAGAGCCCGCTTGCGCGGGGGAGCTTTGGGGCGGGGAGGTTCATTCCCGAATCTGGCCGGAACCCGTTATCCGGTATTTGACGGTGGTCAGCGCCTCCAGGCCCATGGGGCCCCGGGCATGGAATTTCTGGGTACTGATCCCCAGTTCCGCGCCAAAACCGAATTCCGCCCCATCGGTAAAACGGGTAGACGCGTTGGTATACACGCAGGCGGCGTCTACCCGGCGGCAGAATGTTTCCGCTGCCCTGAGGTCATTGGTAAGGATGGCCTCTGAATGTCCGGAACCGTACCGGTTAATATGGTCAATTGCTTCATCCAAAGAATGGACGGTTTTTACCGCCAGAATGTAATCCAGGAATTCCGTAGACCAGTCTTCTTCCCCGGCATCCTGTACCGTCAGCCCCGGCGGCACAGCCCTCCCGGCGCCCATGATAACCGCTTTTGACGCCGCGTCACAGCGGAGTTCGGCTTTGCCCGCCAGCCGCTCCGCCACGACGGGCAGCAAAGAGGACAGCGCTTCCCGGTGGATCAGCAGGGTTTCCACGGCGTTACAGGCGCCGGGCTTTTGCAGTTTGGCGTTTTCGATGATGGCCGCCGCCGCATCCATATCGGCGCCGGGGTCTACATAGATATGACAGTTTCCCTCGCCGGTTTCTATGACCGGGACCCGGGCGTTCTCTACCACCCGGCGAATCAGATCGCGGCCGCCCCGGGGAAGGACCACGTCAATGTAACCCCGGGCGGTCAGGATTTCGTCCACTTCGTCCCTGTTTCCCGAACCGGCCAGTTCCAGCGCGCCGGGAATCCCGGCCGTTTCCAGTCCCGCTTTGATGGCGGCGGTGAGCGCCCTGTTGGAAGCCAGAGCCGCCGAGGAACCCCGGAGCAGGATGGCGCAGCCCGCCTTATAGGCCAGGCTGAACGCGTCGGCGGTAACATTAGGCCGGGATTCATAGATGATCGCCGCCACCCCCAGCGGCACGGCGATCTGCTCAATACAAAGGCCGTTGGGGGTTTTCCAGCCGGACCGTACTTTACCAACAGGATCCTCCAGGCGGACCACCGTTTCTATTCCTTCGATGATTGCGTCAACCCGCGGATTGTTAAGGAGAAGGCGGTCAATCAGAGCGTCCTTCATGCCGCCTGCCCGGGCCTGTTCCACATCCGCGGCATTGGCCGCGAGGATTGCGGCGCGGTCACGGTCGATCGCCGATGCCGCGGCCAGGAGGGCGGCGTCTTTTTCCCTCCGGGTTTGCAGGGCCAGGACCGCCTGGGCTTTTTTAAGGGACTTCAATACCGGGACAAGATCGCTCATGGCTGCGGCGTTACTCCACTCTGAACTTTGACACTTCCCTGACCAGGACGTCAATATTTTCCTTGTTTGTCCCGCTGATGGTGTTAACCCGGTTTACCGCTATATTGATTTGATCCGCACCGCTGGCCATCTCGTTCATCCCGTTGGTAATTTCCTGGGTCGCCAGTTCCAGGTTTTTGCTTTCCTGGATAACCTGTTTACTTCCTTCAAGCATTTCTTCGGCGCCGCCCTTGACCATCTGGGTAGCATCGTTTAACTGGCTTACAGCCTCCAGAATCTGCTTGCTCCCCGCTCCCTGTTCTTCCATGGCGTTCCGGATATTTTCTTCCTGGTCCGATACGATCCTGACGCCGGTATCTATGGCCTCGAATTTGGTCAATACGCTGTTGGTGGATTTGGTGATCTTGTCGATAGAATCCTTTATCTTTTTGAGCACCGCGGAAATAGTCTTGGATTGTTCCCCGGAATTCTCCGCCAATTTCCGTATTTCATCGGCCACCACCGCAAAGCCCTTTCCCGCTTCTCCGGCGTGGGCGGCTTCTATGGCGGCGTTCATCGAAAGAAGGTTTGTCTGGCTGGCGATATTTTCCATCACCGCGTTGATCTCCAAAAGTCCTTCGGATTCCCGGGCGATCTCCTGAATGTCCGTGGCCACTTCCTGCAGGCCGGACCGCCCTACCTCGGAAGCCTCACTAAGGTCTTTTACGTTCTCGCTGTTTTTGATCAGGGTCTGGGTAACGGACTGGATATTGGCGAGCATTTCTTCAATAGCCGAGGAGGACTGGGCAACGCTGGCGCTCTGCCGGTTCACATGACCGTTCAGTTTGTCGATGTTTATGGTGATCTGTTCCATGGTCGCGTTGGTTTCGGTAACGCTGGCGCTTTGGTTGATAATCCGGCCTTTGATGCTCTGGATATTGGCGGTGATCTCGTTGATGGCCGCGGCGGTTTCGGTCATGTTGCCGGCAAGTTCGTTCCCGATGTCGAACAGGGCAACGGACCGGTCCTTGATGGTAACCACCAGGTTTTTTATCTTTCCCAGGGTTGCGTTAAAGTACCGGGCCAGGTCGCCGATTTCGTCTTTTGAATGGATACTAACGGCCTTTGTCAGATCCCCTTCGCCTTCGGATATATCCTTAAGGGTTAAGGCCACATTAACAATGGGTTTGGTAATCCCGGCGGAAACAAAGTAAATGATCGCCGCCATAATAACTACCGCCGCCGCCGCGATAAAGATGGTAAGGCGGGTCATTCTGGTGATTTCTTTCATAATCACCGTTTTTTCCGTGCCCAGTAACAGCGCCCAGCTTACCCCGGTTTCACCGATGGTAAAGGGATAAATGATCATCTCCAGTTCTGTTTTAAGATTCTCCGAATATTCCGTAAGGCGGTACTTTTCTCCCTGGATTACCGCATTCCGGGCCGCGGTGGTATGCGCGCTATACAAGGTGTTTTGGGCGTCCTCCAAAAGTTTCCCGACCTGATCGGGAACGCCGCTGGCAATGATGGTACTGTTATCGGTATACACCGTCATGGCGGTTATGTCGGAATGGTTCTTTATGGTTTCATCCACGACCGGCTGGAGGTACGCGGTATCCACATTCATACTCACCCGGCCAACCACCTCGCCGGTCCGGCGGTTAATCACCGGCGCGCTGACTCTGACCGTATAGGTATCTTTGCCCGCCACGGTCTGGGGTATCGGGTCGCTTATTTTTTCTTTCTCCGCATCGGGACCGTTTATAATAGCCATCTGCCCCGGTATGTCGTCGAATACCAGATGTTCGATCTGCCCTGTCCGCTGGGTATACCAGGGAGCCCACTGGCCGGTCCCGGTGCTGCCGGGGGTTCCCGCAAAGAAGCCGTCCATTCCCGGGTCTATGGTATTGGGTTTAAAGACCGCGAACATGCCCACTATCCGCTCTTCCGAACTGACAATGGAATGCATAAGCTGATCGAAACGATTGCGCTGTCTGCCCGTTTCGGCGGCCTCGTAATCGGACATGGTCTCCGCCAGGGTGTTCACCGTCCGCAGATACCCTTCGTAGCGCATCTGGATAACCCGGGCCTGTTCCGCCGCAAGCCGTTCCTGGCTTTCCAGGGCGCTGCTCATCTGCATGTCGGAGGAAAGCCTGAGCAGGATAAAGGAAATGCCTGCTATCACAACCACCAAAATCATAATAACAATAATGCTTAAACGGTACCTTAATTTCATGAACACTCCTTCCCCGGTACGGTTCTTTCTAACGGCGTTTATATAATCTGTTATCTGCTTCCGGTAATAATAGCGTTATTTTTCTCTGCTTGTAAAGAAGAATTTTACCGGGATTCAAAAACGAAAAAAAAGGCAGGTCATATCGTCCCGCTGGGGAGTATTTTTCCTGAAATCTTCCAGCGCCGGGGCAAGAAGCGCGGAAAAGTTTTTTTCTTCCGCACAACTTTGCAGTGCAAGTTTGAAAAGACGTCTGTTCCCAAATTCCTCGCCTTCGGGGTTGTCCTGTTCCGTAATCCCGTCGGTATATACCAGCAGCGCGTCGTCCGGCTGTATCGTGATACGGAAAAGCGCCGGTTTTATATCCGCTTCGATTCCTACCGGAATATTGATCCCGGCTTTTTCCAGGGTATGAAAAGACGTGCCCCGCAGCAGCACATGGTGGGAATGGCCCATGTCGGCAAAGTGAAGCTGCCGTTTACCCGAATCGTAGATCATAAAAAAACCGGTAAGATATTTTTCCATGTGGAACGTACTCACTATTGATGAATTCAAATTGGTTACCAGCCCGGCCAGGTCTTCCGTTATGGTATAGGCCCGAAGAAAGCCCCACGCCATGGACACTACCAGGGAAGCGGCGATGCCTTTTCCGGAAACATCGCAAAGGGCCGCAAAAAAACGATCCCCTCCCAGGTCTTTGATAAAATAAAAATCGCCGCCCACACCCTTTGCCGAAAGGGACCAGGCGTTTACCTCGACTCCCTTGCCGGAGATTTCATCGGCGCTGGCAAGGAAACGTTCCTGAAGCAGGCCGGCCATGGCAATGTCTCCGTTGGTCATGTCGACAAAATAGTTGGACAGATCCTGGAAAGACAGCATGCCGCTGAATACGCCGCCGGGACCGGTAAGGATCATAAAGCTGTTTCCCGTTTCGGGGGCCTCTTCTTTGAAAGCGGCGCTTAAAAAAGGCGAAACGGTAAAAATGTTTGCCGCGCCCGGAAACACCGGAGCCTTTTCGGTTATTTCCGGAACCTGCCGTTTTCCCATCAGGTCCCAGCCGAAACGTTTTCCCAAAAGCAGGAAAAGCCTGTCGCGCCGTATAATCCCCAGGGGCCGGGAAAGATCGTCGACGACACATACCGCGGGAATACTGCGGTCCCTGTCGAGAATGTCCGCCAGGCCCGCGATTGTTTCTTCCGTCCGGACGGCTTTAAAATACCGGGCCAGTTTTTGTATGGAATTGGGATATGACCGTACTTCTGTCTGCATAACCGGAATGTAATAACCACCGGGTTAAAATTTCGTTAAATCCGGTAAAGATAACGAATTTTTAACGGCTTTATAACCGTGTATTAAAAGCCGCTGCGTATTATAGCGGTGGAAGTACAAAGATGGATATACAGTTTTTTGAAAGCGGGAATGCCGGTTCCTTTCTGGCAAAAATATCGGGAGACTGCGATTTATACAATGCCCGGCATCTTTTTACCGATGTAACGGAAAAGATGAACGGCGGCTGCAGAACGGCATGCCTGGATTTTTCGGACGTACCGTACCTGGACAGTTCCGGAATATGGGCGGTAATCAGGATCGTCCAGCATTCAAAGTTAAAAAACATTGACCTTCGTTTCCGCGGAATTACGGGAACGGTCCGTAAAGTTATGCGCCTGTCAAACATACTAAGCATTATCAAAGAAGAGGGCGCATGAAAAACCTGATTATCCGGAAATTGATCGTTGACGAAAATAACGAACTTTTTGACGCCCAGGGCATGAAGTATGTTGAATTCAAAAGCGATTTTTCAAAAGTCAGGGAATACAGCGCAAAAATACTGGAACGCTGCCCGCAGCAGTT
>JAISDG010000027.1 GCA_031265015.1 Spirochaetaceae bacterium
ATTCGTCCGGGGCTGGTCAGAGAAAGCCCCGCCGGGTATGATATGACAATGTTATTGGCTGTTAAATTTCCTGAATGGCTTAAGCCGGAAATCATTCCCGGGCTCCCTTTCCGCTGGTACGGCCTGATGTACCTGGTGGCCTTTGGCATTGCCTGGCTGCTCTACCGCAGACAGGTACGGGAGCGGAATTTTCCCATGAGCGGCGATGAACTTTCGGGTCTCTTTTTCTGGGGGATCCTTGCCCTGGTACTGGGGGCAAGGATCTTTGCTACCATCGTTTACGAGACCAGCCCTATTTACCGCCGGGAACCCTGGCTGGTATTGTGGCCTTTCCGGAACGGCCGCTTTACCGGGCTGCTGGGGATGAGCTACCACGGCGGAGTTATCGGCGGCGCCCTGGCAATCCTTATCTATTCCCTCCGCCATCGTTTTGATCCCCGGGAAATTGCCGATATGTTTGCCGCCAGTATCCCCCTGGGGTATACCGCGGGGAGGCTTGGCAATTTTATCAACGGCGAACTCTACGGCCGGGTAACAACAGGCCCCCTGGGGATGATTTTTCCCGGGGCGGAACTTTCCCTGAGGGAAGAATGGGTCCGGACCCTGGCGGAAAAGACCGGCGTTACAGCGGTGAACGGATTCGTTAACCTGCCCCGCCATCCTTCACAGCTTTACGAGGCGCTGTTCGAGGGGGTCATACTCTGGCTTATCATTTGGCTGTTAAGGAATAAAAAACCCTTTAAGGGCTTTCTGACGGGTATCTACCTTACCGGTTATGGTTTTTTCCGTTTTATAATCGAATATTTCCGGGAACCGGACGCCGACCTGGGGTACCGGATCACCCTGGTTAAGACCGATGTTCCCCCGGCCCTCTTTACTTCGCCTTTTAATTTTTCCACCGGCCAGATATTCTGTTTTATTATGATCCTGGCGGGATTGCTGTGGCTTGTAGTCGCTTCCCGGCTTCCTGATTCCAAACCGGTGAGGGTGTATCCCGCACGGGAACTCTCCAGGGAGGAAAAGAAAGAAGAGGACCGCCGAAACCGGCGGAAACTCAGGAAAAAGCTTCAGTAACGAAGCCGCTTATTCCGTCTGCGGGTTCATTCGCGGTGGGCCAAGAACCCGCCATTAACGGCCCCTCTTCCGGGAGGGGTTTTTTGTTGGCGGGGAAGGTTATTGTCCGGGAACCCGCTTGCCCGGAGTTTCCGGGCGGGAGCTATTCCCCGCTCTCTTCGCACAGTACCGATTTAACCCGCTTAATCAGCGCTTCGGGAATAAAAGGCTTTACAATGTACCCTTCCGCTTCAAAAGCCATGGCCTGGTCGATAAACTGGGGATTGGCATGGCTGGTCACAAAAATAACGGGGATGTTTTTTAACTCGGGGTTTTTCTTCAGGAGGCCGACAAATTCCAGGCCGGATATTTCGGGCATTTCAATGTCAAGCAGGATAAGATCCACCTTGATCTGTTTAAGCATTTCCAGTGCCAGGGCGGCTGATTTTGCCAGACGGACATCGTACTCATGCTGAAGGATAGTACGAATAGTTGTAAGGCTTACGGCCATGTCGTCAACTGCGAGGACAACTTTTTTTGCACTTGTATTTGCCATAGACTATTAGTATAGTAGCATTATCCTATTTTATGCAAGCTCATATGGTCTATTATGGTCTATTACAGTACCAGAAATAAAAGTATTTCGTTTCCCTTCGCGAAAGCCGCCCTGGCGGGTTTGGCGGGCGATGGGGGGCTTTTTATTCCCCAGGCGATTCCCCCCTACAGGGATGCGGTTAAAAATTCCCTGGGGACCATGCCGTTTCTGGACATAGCCTTTGAAACGATTAAGCCCTATGTGGCGGGGGATATACCCGATCCGGTCCTGGAAGAAATCTGCGCCGGGGCTTTCCCCTTTACCGCGCCCCTGGTTCCGGTATCCGGGAACTCTTCCGCCGCGGTCCCGCTGGTTCTGGAGCTGTTTCACGGCCCCACGGCGGCTTTTAAAGACTTCGGCGCCCGGTTTATGGCCCGGTCTTTTTCCTGGCTCCGCCGGGGCGAAGACCGGCCCCTGCATATCCTGGTGGCAACCTCCGGGGATACCGGCGGAGCGGTGGCGGACGGCTTCTACGGGGTGGAAGGAATTTCCGTTACCGTACTGTATCCCAGGGGCCGGGTGACCGATCTGCAGGAAAAGCAAATAGCCGGGCTGGGAGGTAATATTTCCGCCCTGGCCGTGGAAGGCAGTTTTGACGACTGCCAGGCCCTGGTTAAGGCGGCTTTTGGAGACGCTCTTTTACGGGAAAAACTGACGCTGTCTTCCGCCAATTCCATTAATATCGCCCGGCTTATCCCCCAGGCGGTATACTATGCCGCCGCGGCGGGAAAGGCTCTTGCGGGCCGCAGTGACGGCGACGGCGAGGCCACGCCCCGGAGAACGGGTTCGGTGAATCCGACCGGATCTGTCGAACCGGCCGGGTCTGTCGAACCGGGGAGCTTTAAGGGCGGCCCGGTTTTGTTCTGTGTACCCAGCGGCAATTTGGGGAACCTTACCGCGGGCCTGTATGCCATGACCATGGGAGCGCCCATTGCGGGGTTCATCGCCGCCACCAATGTCAACAAAACCGTGCCGGAGTATCTTGAAAGCGGCGATTACAAGCCCCGGCTTTCCCGGGCCACCATTTCCAACGCCATGGATGTGGGGGCGCCCAGTAACTTTGAACGCATGGCCGCCCACTGGAGCTGTGAAGAAATGCGGCGTATGATCCGGGGCGCCTGGATAAGCGATGACGAAACCCGCAGTACCATTGCCGGGGTTTTCCGGAATCATGGCTATTATCTGGATCCCCATGGGGCGGTGGGCTGGACCGCTGTACAGAAATTGGCGGATTCAGGTTTTCCGGGCGCCGCGAAAGGACCTGTCGCGGTACTGGCCACCGCCCATCCGGCAAAATTTTCCGAAACCGTAGAAGGCCTTACCGGGCCGGTTCCCGTCCCCGGGACAATCCGGCGGGCCCTGGAGCGGGATGCCCGGGCCGCGGCGCTTCCCAACGATTTGGCGGCGCTGCGGGATTTTTTGCTGGGTACTTCATGACCTTGCCCGCGGGGTCCGGCTGTTTTAAAAGCTGCCGGATGGCGGACAGCCCCGCCGCAATGGACGCGGCTATCCCTGCCGGTGTACCTCTCTCTGTTCTTCGCCGTTTCCTTTTCTTGTGCCTCTATACAGTTTTTCTTGTTCTGGTTTCCGTTGCCGGCTTTGCACAGCCTGCGGACCAGGTTGTGTATATCACCGGTCAGGGAAGGCGTTATCACCGGGCGGACTGCGGTACCCTCAGATCTTCCCGTATTGAAGTAACCCTTGGCGACGCGGTCCGTTCCGGGTACGGCCCCTGTTTGATCTGTAAGCCGCCGCAGCTCCGGGAAGCGGATACCCGCCCTGCCGCCGCCGGTCCCGGGATCTACCGGGTTAACCGGGAAGAGCCCCCGGGTTTTACCGCGGTGGACTTTGCCCGGCTTGCCAGGGCGGAGGTTGTTGAATCCGTGGACGGCGATACCATCCGGGTACGGATACCCAATCCGCCCGCGGGCCTGGGAGTGGTGGAAACGATCAGGCTTATCGGGGTGGATACGCCGGAAACGGTCCACCCCCGGCGGGAAGTGGAACGTTTCGGCGCCGAGGCCAGCTCGTTTACCAAAGGGCGGCTTCTGGGTAAAACCGTGTTCCTGGCCTTTGACTGGGACCTTCGGGATCGTTATGGCCGGCTCCTGGCCTATGTGTATACCGAAGACCGGCGCTGCCACAACGCGGAACTTATCCGGGAAGGGTACGGCCACGCCTATACCACATACAGCTTCCGTTTTATGGACGAATTTCGCGGCCTGGAGCAGGAAGCCCGGCGGGAAAA
>JAISDG010000124.1 GCA_031265015.1 Spirochaetaceae bacterium
AAGCGGCATCCGGTATCAGCAGCGGCAGGGTATCGGGCAGTTCCGCGGGAAGAACGGGGACGGGCAGGGTAAGCTTCCGCCGCAGCACCCGGTACCCGGCGGAAGTCCAGCCCGCCGGCATACCGGCCGCTGACGCCGAAGCGGGTATATCGGCCGGCGGCGTCCGGTCCGAAGCGGCCGGGAGGGTTTCCGCTTCCCGGCGCTGTTCCCGGATGCGGGTAAGTCTGGCCCGGAGCTTGTGTGCCATGGCGAATAGTATAGCGCTTTAGGAACCGGTCATCTATCACTAAACGCCGGTTTCTATTATACTTTGTATCCAGATGTCAAAACCAGTTATCATTATAACAGGTATCGCGGCTTTTCTGGTGCTTGTTCTGTTGGCCGCCGGGGGGCTGCTCCTGTGGCTTACCGTCCATGAATATAAGCCGGAAGACCGGGAATCAATTTCCCTTTCCCGGCAGCTTACGCTGAAACCGGCCAGGGGCCAGCCTGTCGAACTGTATTCCTGGAATATCGGCTACGGGTCCCTGGACGCGGGCCAGGACTTTTTTATGGACGGCGGCAAGGGCGTGCGCCCCGCCACGGACCGGAATGTGGGGGAAAATATCTGGGCTATCCAGGCTTTTCTGGCCGGAACCGCGGGGGACATTATTTTTCTTCAGGAAGTAGATGCCGGCGCCAGGCGTTCCTACGGGTTTGACGAGGCCGCGTATTTTTCCGAAAGCTGGAAGGGTTCTTCCGCCTTTGCCCTGAATTACAAATGCCCCTTTGTTCCCGTACCCTTCCCCCGGTTTATGGGCAAAGTAGAAAGCGGCCTCCTTACCCTGAACAGTTACGGCGGTACCGCCGAACGGATTGCCCTGCCGGGGGCCTTTTCCTGGCCTGTCCGGCTTGGCCAGCTTAAACGCTGCCTGCTGGTCGAGCGCCTTCCGGTACAGGACAGCGATGCGGAGCTGGTACTGGTTAACCTTCATCTGGATGCCTTTGACGACGGAAGCGGCAGGGTTGAGCAGACCAGGGCTCTGGCGGAATTGCTCGCGGCGGAATACGCCAAAGGGAACTACTGTGTAGCCGGCGGGGATTTTAACCAGGTTTTTCCCGAAGTAAAGGACGCGTTCCCCGTACCGGCGGAGGGCTCCTTTATCCCCGGAACGGTGGACGGTTCCCTGTTTGGGGAAGGGTGGATCCTTGCCGCGGATCCTTCGGCCCCCAGCTGCCGATCCCTGGACAAACCCTATGACGGAAACCGGGAGAACCATCAGTTCTACAGCATTGACGGTTTTATCCTTTCCCCGAATGTAGAGCTGCTTTCGGTACAGGTCCAGGATCTGGACTTTAAGAATTCGGATCACAATCCGGCTAAACTGGTTTTTAGCTTAAAATAGGCCCTTAGACACAAAAAAAGTAAAAAAGTTGCAATGAGACTCGACAAAATATGAAATTTTGTTTATTCTGACGATATGTTGGATCCTCGTGAGTATTTAGCCGATTGGCCGGATATTCCCCACCCCAATTTTATTGCCTTTTTGGATGATTTGGAAAAAAAGTGGGGGGGGAAAACGGCTGTCTATTTTCGCTCGGGAAAACAGAAAGATTTTACCCGGCTGTCGTATGCCGCCTTTGCCGCCGAATGCCGCCGGATTGCCCGGGGCCTTATTGCCGCGGGGCTGAAAAAGGGTGCCCGGGTAGTCCTCTGGGCGGAAAACCGTCCCGAATGGATGGTGGCCTGGATGGGTGCCGTTATTGCCGGATGCGTCATTGTTCCGGTGGATTACCTCGTAAGAGATGCGGAGTGTAAAAATATAGTTGATATAACCGGGGCCGGGGCCTTTTTTTATTCAAAACGAAAGGAAGCGTTTGCCTGTACCCTGGATATACCGCCGGACAGGCGGATCTGTATTGACGAGCGGGACGGGTATGCCAGCTTTGGCCTTTCCGCCGCCGCGGATCTTCCCGGAGTTGACAGCATCGCGGAACGGGATCCGGCGTCCATTGTGTTTACGTCGGGAACCACCGGTTTTGCCAAGGGAGTTACCCTCTGCCACCGGGGGATCATCGCCAATGTCAGCGCGGCCATCCTCTCTATCCAGCCCGCGGAGAGCGATCTTTTTATTAATGTCCTGCCCCTGCATCACACCTATCCCACCACCTGTTCGTTTCTTGCCCCCCTTATCACCGGTACGGGAACCATCATCGTTGAAAAGCTTGTGGGAAAGGTGGTCATCGACGATATCCGGGATGCCGGCGGGGTCCTGCTTATTGCCGTACCCCTGCTTTATGACAAGGTTATGGACGGCCTGGCCGCGGGCATAAAGAAACTGCCCCTTCCGGTGAGGGGGATTATCAATCTGCTGCGGGCTGTCTCCCTGGCCAGGGCAAAGAAAAATAAAATTCGTTTTGGACAGGTGATGCTTAGATTTGTCCGGAAAAAAGCGGGGCTTGGGTCCATCCGGCTTATGGTTGCCGGGGGCGGTCCCCTTAACCCCAAAACGGCGGATTTTTTTGAATCCCTGGGGTTTAACATTTTCCACGGTTACGGGATGAGCGAGAACAGTCCCCTTATCAGCGTGGGGACTCCGGGCTTTAAAAACAATGTTTCCGTGGGGCTGCCCGTTAAATATACCGAAGTGCGGATAGAGCATCCCAACGAGGAAGGAATCGGGGAAATTGTAATTAAATCCCCCTCCCTCATGCTGGGGTACTATGAAAATCCCGAAGCTACCAAAGAGGTGATTACCGAAGACGGGTGGCTGCGGACGGGGGATCTGGGCCGCCGGGACGAGAAGGGCTACATCTATATCTGCGGCCGCGAAAAAAACCTTATCGTTAGTTCCGGGGGCAAGAATATTTATCCCGAAGAAATAGAACAGTATTTTACCGGGTCCCGAATAATAGGGGAAATCCTGGTGGTGGGCCGGAAAGACGATTCCGGCGGGGAGCGTATCTTTGCCGTCGTCGTTCCCAACCGGGGAAACCTGTTAAAGGATCATCCTGATACGATAAGCCCTGAAGGCAGGGTCAACGATAAAGGGGACGCCCTTATCCGTTCCCTGGTAAAGAAAGAAATTGAAGGGGTCAACCGGCGGCTTCCGGGGTACAAGAAAATTTACGACTTTACCCTGCGGTACGAAGAATTTGAAAAGAACGCCCAGCAGAAGGTCCGCCGTTTCCTCTACAAGAGCTATGAAAACCCCTCCTGAGGAAAAACAAGCGCCGGGCTTACGTTTCCTCGCCGGCGGCGGGCCCTTCCAGTGCGGTTTTGTGGTTAAGGATCTGGACGCATGCGTCCGGGGCTACTATGAGCGCTTTGGCGCGGGCGGCTGGCAGATATACACCTACGGTCCGGCAATCCTTAACCGCATGATCTACCGGGGCAAGGATACGGTCTATTCAAGCCGCATAGGACTTAACAACATTTCCGGTACCCGCATCGAATTGATCCAGCCCCTGGAAGGCCGGACGGTCTATACCGATTTTATAGAAAACCACGGCTACGGCCTTCACCACCTGGGTATTTATGTGGACGACATCAGGGCCGCCATAACCGAAGCGGAAACCGCGGGTATCGCGGTTACCATGGAAGGGGGCGGCCACGGCCTGGATGGGGACGGTTATTTTGCCTACCTGGATACGGAAGACACCCTGGGCACTACCTACGAACTGATCCAGCGGCCCCTCCGCCGCCGGGAACCGGAAGCGGTATATCCCTGACAGAATCACCGTGGATGGCCGTCTTTTTCGCCAATACCTTATTTTTCATAGCGGGTCCCGCGTTGAGCTCTCGCGGGATGACAGACACGGAATTTGCGCCGTAGCGCCTGCTCGCGGGCTACCCCGCGGCTCGGCGCAATCTGTCGTTAACCGCCGCGCCAAGCCCTTCCGGCGGAAGGGCTTCGGCGTGGATGCGGAGGAGACCGGCCCGGTCCAGCAGATGCAGGGTCTCGAAAAGCCGGGTTGCCGCTTCCGCCGCATCCCCTGACCGGGAAAGGGCAAGAATTGCCGGGCCGACGCCGCCGGTGGCGGGTGATTTAAAGCGAATACGCTTTAAATCGTCTTCCGCGGCGTCCCCCCCTCCTGTGGCAGATATTCCCGCACTCCTTTTAAGCCAGGCGTCCCTGCTTGTTTCTGAAAAAAAGAGATACCCTTCGTCCGGCAGAAAGGGGAGAGCGGACATTTCTTCCGGAGCGTGGAGGATCAGGGGAGTTTTCGGAGCGTAATGGCTTTTCAGCATCCCCGGGGAGAGGAGGTCCGCCGCAGGGCCGGACTCCGCCGCCCCGACAGCTGTCGGGCCGATGACCCGCTCCAGTTGTTCCCGGCTGATCCCCCCGGGCCTGAGAATCCGGGGAAGTTCCCCCGTTCCCGCCAGGCTTAAGACCGTGGATTCTACTCCCACGGAACAGGGGCCCCCGTCGATGACGCAGTCGATTTTATTCCCCAGCCCTTCCAGAACATGTTCGGCCCTGGTGGGACTTAAGCGTCCGAAGGGATTGGCGCTGGGGGCCGCAACCGCCCCTGAAGAAAGGGCTATGAGTTTTTGCGCCGCCGGATGGGCGGGAAAACGAACGGCAACGGTGGGAAGCCCCGCGGTAGCCAGGTCCGGTACTTCCGGCCGTTTGGGCAGGATAAGGGTAAGGGGGCCGGGCCAGAAGGCGGCGGCAAGTTTTACCGGCAGTGGACGGAAGAGAGGGGAAAGGGCGTTCAGGTCCGCCAGCCGTTCCAGCATGTCCGGGGACGCAATGTGGATGATCAGCGGATCAAAGCGGGGCCGGCCCTTGGCTTCAAACACCCGGGCCAGGGCCCGGATATTGAAGGCGTCCGCCCCCAGGCCGTAGACCGTTTCGGTAGGAAATGCCGCCAGTCCCCCGTTTTTCAGAATTTCCGCGGCCCTTTGAATATCCGCCGGAGAACTATCAAGGCGGATCGCCGCGGCATGTTTCCCGTTCCGGCTCCTCATGGTTCCTCCGGTTTTCTAAATCCAGCGCCGGCGTTTAAAAAAGTAAAGCATTCCGGCGGCTATGAGTATCATAATGCCCCAGATAACGGGATAGCTGTAGGCATAGTGCAGTTCCGGCATGTGGGTAAAATTCATCCCGTAAACCCCGGCAATAAACGTAAGGGGAATAAAAATGGTGGAAATAATGGTAAGGACTTTCATGATCCTGTTTGTCCGGTTTGATACGGAAGAGAGGTTCACTTCGATGATGCCCGCGATAAGTTCCCGGTGGCTTTCGATGGTTTCCGCCGCCTGGATGATATTGCCGTGGAGGTCCTGGAAGAAAGGAGCAAGCCCTTCATGGAGCAGGGACGAATCGGAATGGATAAGCCGGGAAATGCTGTCCCGCAGGGGCCAGATAGAGCGGCGCAGATGTATCAGGATTTGTTTTGTTTTCTGGATATCGGCCATCAGGCAGTCGTCCGTATCACCGGAGGTCCGGTCCTCCAGGGCTTCGATGGTATCGCTCAGGGAGTCCAGGACCAAAAAGTAACCGTCCGCCACCGCGTCCATCAGGGCGTAGGCAAGGTAATCCACCCCGAATCTGCGGATCCGCCCCGCGTTATTCATGATCCGCTTCCGGATTCCGCCGAAGTTGTCTCCCGGTTTTTCCTGGAAGGTAATCAGCGTATCTTCTGTAAGGATAATGCTGATCTGCTCGTAACCCGTTTCCCGGTGTACGGCCTTAAGGGTGATAAAAAGATAATCGTCAAATTCCTCCGCCTTGGGACGCTGGTCCGTATCAAGAATATCCTCTACCGTCAGGGGATGGATGCGGTATTCCGCGGCCAGGGCGCTTACCGCGTCATGATCCAGGGTATTGATGTTGATCCAGGTATTTCCCGCGGGATTGCGGTGCTCCAGCAGTTCGGCGGTATTGGCCGCCGGACGCTCCCAGGCGCCGGCGGGATCGTAGCCGATAATGCTCATGGCGGGAATATCCGCGCCGGTATCGTTAGGCATGGGATTTCTTCCTGGCTGTTTTCATTTGATCCCTTTTTTAGTACCTTTTATACATGCACGCTGTAACAGAATCTGCGTCCGGATCCGTAGACTACATCCTTTTTGACCTGGACGGCACCCTCTACTCCGCCCGCTGGGGGCTGGAAAAAAATGTCAGCCGCCGGGTAAACGAGTACATTGCCCGGTATCTCAAGCTCCCCATGGAAGAAGCCTGGGCCCTCCGGAAAGAGAGAATGAGGGCCCGTAATTACGGCACCACCCTGGAATGGCTCCGCTCGGA
The DNA here is from genome assembly GCA_031265015.1 of Spirochaetaceae bacterium. Lineage (GTDB taxonomy): Bacteria > Spirochaetota > Spirochaetia > Treponematales > Breznakiellaceae > JAISBN01. The sequence goes on from JAISDG010000124.1 coordinate 6,237, forward strand.
AAAGGGCTTTGACGAAGCGGAAACGGAGCGTTACCTTGCCTATATCCACCCCGAAGACGAAGCGGACGCCCTTCCCCCGGATCCGGCCCTCCGGTCCCTGCTCCTTTCCCTGGGGCCTCCCCGGGCGATTCTTACCAATTCTCCCCGGGAACACGCCCTGCGGATCCTTAACAAGCTGGAACTGGCCGATCTCTTCCCTCTTATTTTCGACATCCGCCGTAACGGACTCAAGGGCAAGCCCGATCCCGGCGTGTACGGCGCCGTCTGTGCCGAACTGGGAACGCGGCCCGGGTCCTGTATGCTGGTGGACGATGTTGTCCGGTATGTTGAAGGCTTCCGGGCCCTGGGAGGGCTGGGAGTATATTTTGACGAGAATAACAGCCGCCCCGAATTTCCCGGCCCCCGGATACAAAAGCTGGAAGAACTAAAAGCCCTTACCGGGGAGGTATAAGGCGCCGCCCGTAACCCGCCGCGCCGGTAAGGGGCAATCACTCAAAGGCTGCCGCCGTGCGCTTTAATTCCCGCATAATACCGATATGCTGGGGACAGACAGACTCACACCGGCCGCATTCGGCACAGGTTCCGGCGGTATTGCCGTTTCGCGTAAGAAAACCGTAAAAGCGTTTTGGGGTTTCAAGATTGTCAAACACGAGGTATTGATTCATCGCGTCGAAAATATCCGGAATGACAATCCCCTGGGGGCAGCCTTTAACGCAATAACGGCACTGCGTACAGGGAATGCTTTCAATCGCGTCAAGCGCGTCCCGGACCCTTTCTATGGCGGCATATTCAGCGCCGTCAAGGGGATGGAAGTCCGACATGGTGGCAAGGTTATCTTCCATCTGTTCGATGTCGGACATGCCGCTCAGTACCGTGATCACATTGTCCAGGGACGCGGCAAAACGCATCGCCCATGAGGCCGGCGAAGAACGGGGATGTACCCCGTTAAGGATTTTAGCAGCCGATGGTATGGGTTTGGCAAGCAGCCCCCCTTTGACCGGTTCCATAATGATAACCGGCTTCCCGTGCTTTTTCGCCGTCTCGAAACATTTTGCCGACTGCACGGTGGGGCTGTTCCAATCGGCATAGTTAATCTGGAGCTGGACAAACTCCATTTCGGGGTGCCTGGTGAGTATGTCGTCCAGCACGTCCGCCGTATCATGCAGCGAGAAACCGGCGTGTTTTACAAGGCCCTTTTCGCGCTGCTCAAGAACGAAATCCCATATGCCAAAATCATCAAACGCCTTGGTACGCTCGGCCCCGCAGTTGTGCAGTAAATAGAAATCGAAATATCCGGCGCCGGTACGTTCCAGGGATGTAAAAAACATCTGCTTTGCCTCGTCCGCGTTTTTTGGTCCGGCCCAGGCGGGCAGCTTTGTGGCAAGCTGGAATTTTTCACGGGGGTAGCGGTCGACAAGCGCGGTTTTGGCGGCTTTCTCCGATTCTCCGTTGTTATAGCCATAGGCCGTATCAAAGTAGGTAAAGCCCGCCGCGAGAAATTTGTCTACCATAATTTTCGTCTGCTCAATGTCGATCTGTTCTCCGGTCATGGGAAGGCGCATTAAGCCAAAGCCGAGTTTCGGTATATCTTTGCCGAGATAGTCCATAGCGTTTCCTCCTTAAACGGGTGCTTCCTAAAGCCCCTCGATGCCCTTAAAATACCGGACCGTGCCGGTTTTAAGCTCGTCGACGGCGTCTTCATCGCAGACAATGATCGCCCGGCGGTGCATCTGCAGGCAGGACAGGGTACACATGTGGTTCACGCCCCCTTCCACCGCCTGCTGAAGCGCCCGGGCCTTGTTGTGCCCCGAGACGATGATCAGTACTTCCCGGGCGTCCATGACGGTTCCCACCCCCACGGTAAGGGCGGTGGACGGCACCGCCTCCGGGTCGCCGCCAAAAAAGCGGGCGTTGACCATCCGGGTATCCCGGGTCAGGGATTTAACCCTGGTCCGGGAACCTAAGGAAGAGCCGGGCTCGTTAAAGGCCAGGTGGCCGTCCGCCCCCGCGCCCCCCAGAAAGAGGTCGATGCCCCCGCAGGCATTTATGGCTTCCTCGTAGGCGTCACATTCCGCCGCGGGATCTTTCGCCATGCCGTCAAGGATATGGACATTTTCCTTTTTGATGTCGACCCGGGAAAAGAGATTGTCCCACATAAAGCGGTGATAGCTCTGGGGATGATCCTCCGGCAGCCCGGCGTACTCATCCATGTTAAAGGTGATTACCCGGGAAAAGGACAACTGCCCCTGTTTGTGAAGCTTAACCAGCTCCCTGTAGGTCCCCAGGGGGCTGGATCCGGTGGGCAGCCCCAGCACAAAGGGGTTGAGCTTGTTTTTATGCTCCGCGATCCTGCCGGCAATATACCGGGCGGCCCAGCCGCTCGCCTCATCATAGTTCTTATGGATAACCAAACGCATGCTTACTCCCCGGACCCTATAGATCCATATATTTGATTTCACCGCCGGCAAGAACGGCCCGGATGGTAAAGGTCTTGTCAAATACCGTCAGGTCGGCGTCCATGCCGGGAATAATCGTTCCCTTGTGGGTATACCGCATTACCTGGGCGGGATTGGAACTGGCCGCTTTAACCGCGTCTTCCAGGCTGAACCCGAATTTAACCATGTTCTCGATCCCCCGGATCATGGTAAGCCCCGAACCGGCAATAACATCATCCATTTTACGCTGAAAAAATCCGTTATGGAAGACCACTTCCTCGCCGTTGGCATAAAAAGGGCCCTTTTCCTGGGCGGTGGGCTTAAGGCCGTCGGTAATCAGAACGATTTTGTCGATAGGCTTGTCCCGCAGGAGCAGCTTAAACAAATCGGGATGGACATGGGCGCCGTCGGCGATAATCTCGCAGGACATTTCCGGATGGATCAGCACCGCTCCCACGGCATTGGGGTTCCGCTGGTCCAGCTTGCTCATGGCGTTAAAAAGATGGGTTGTATGAAGGATGCCCGCCTGCATACCCTCCACCATGTTTTCGTACATTGCGTCGGTATGGCCCGCCTGGAGCACGATGCCCTTTTTAATGCAGTACAGGGCCAGATCCCGCATGTTTTTGATTTCCGGCGCCACCGTCATATTGACAATGCGCCCGCCCGCGGCGTTCCAGAGCCGCTCCATATAGGCCAAATCCACGGGACTAACCGTTTCCGGCCGCTGAACCCCCAGTTTATGGGGAGAAATAAAGGGCCCCTCCAGATGAAGGCCCATAATCCGGGCGCCCGTTTCCTTTCCCATGGCCGCGGTCACGGCGGAAACCGCCTGAACCAGCACGTCCCCCGGGGCCGGGTACAGGGTGGGGTTAAACGCGGTAACCCCGTACTTTACCAAAAGCCGGGACATTTCCACAATCGAATCCGCCGCGTCTTTTGTGGAAGAAAGGCCCGGATACACAGCGTCATCGGTACCGTAACCTCCAAAGCCATGGATGTGGGTATCAATAAAGCCGGGGGAAATATACGCCCCGTCCACATCGATGATTTTGACATCCGGTTCAAAACGCCTCTGATCAAAGCGGCGTTCGGAAAACACATCGGTTATCCGGCCCTCTTCCGCCAGCACGGAACAGTTTTCCATGGAGGCAAAACCGGTAAAAACCGTACCGTTATGCAGACAAATCGAACAAGCCATGCCTACAGTATAACCCGAAACAAGGAAAATGTGGAGAAACGGCAGCCTTTCTTTGTTTGTTTTTGTACCATCATGGGCGTTTCTTTTTATACATCTAAAACAGCGATTGTCTACAAATGTAGACAGAAATCGGGGGATATTGAAAAAACCACTCTTTTCACCAATTTAATTCCTTGCAATGCAATGATTTATATACCGGCGGCAAAGGCGGGGAACTTGGCACGCGGTTTGCTGTGTATTATTACGAGGTGGAGCCGGCGATGGAAAATACTTCCCTGCAAATTTATTTTTCCCAAATCAAAGCCTTTCCGCTTTTGACCTTTGAAGAAGAACTGGAACTGGCCAGACGAATACGGCAGGGGGAAAGAGCATGCCGGCAAAAACTGGTGGAATCAAATCTCCGGCTGGTGGTTAAAGTTGCCCGGGCCTACGTGTGCCCGGACGTACCGCTGATGGATCTTATCCAGGAAGGCAATCTGGGGCTTATTCACGCGGTGGAACGGTACGATCCGGTCAGATACGTACGGTTTTCTACCTATGCAGGCTGGTGGATCAAACAGAGCATTACCCGTTTTCTGGTTAACAAACGGCGCGTTATCCGGCTGCCCTGCCGCAAAGAAGAGATTTTACAAAAAGTGCAAAAATCCTACCATACGCTTACCCAGCGGCTTGCCCGGGAGCCCACTGTCGGGGAAATTGCCTGGGAAATCGGCGTTATCCAAAAAGACGTCAACTCCGTACTCCGCATGACCAACATTCTGCCGCTGGACGCCGGCGAGGCCGGCTCGGCGGGGATCCTGGAATTTCATGAAGATTATACCTACAACCCCGAGCGGGCGCTTCTGCGCAAGGATTCACAGGCCGCCGTACAGAAACTTCTGGACACCCTGAAGGAGCGGGAAAAAAATATTCTGATGTACCGGTACCAGTTTACGGGAAACGGGCGGTACACCCTCAAGAAGATAAGCGCCAAGATGGGCATTTCCCCCGAAACGGTCCGCCAGATTGAACTAAGGGCGATCAAAAAGCTCAGGAACAGCTCCGGAGCGGATTTTTACCCGGCCTGAACGGCGGATGGCATTACGCTGCCGGATTTGGAATTATACCGGCGTAGTCCGGGATCATCCCGGCGGATTCGGAATTTATCCGAACCCGCAGATTTTCCTCTTTACCAGGGGAATAGTTCCCGATTATCTTAGTAACAGGTGAAAACAAAACAAAAACCGGTGAAGAACCCGCCTTCGGAGCGGAAGAGCCGGAAAAAGCTGCGCTTTGAAGACGGCGTCAGGGCGGCGCTGATTGCGGGGGTGGTGATCTGCGCCGCGGTCCTGGGCGCCGGGGGATTCTTTGCGGTCCGCTCGGCGCTGATTGGAGGAGATGCCGGACAGGGCCCCGGACTTTCCCCGGATCCGGCGGCGGGGGAACGGGAAAGCCTTCCGGAACCCGGCCCGGTCCGGCCGGATCCGGTACAGCCGCCCCCGGTAACGGGAACGGATCCGCTGCTCGAACTGGACGAGGCTATCCGCAGCCTGGAAGCGGGCGCGGCCTCCGGAACTGTCCCGCCGGGTACAGTCCCGGTACAGCCCCCGAACCGGAAGGGTATTCTGGCGCTGGTCATCGACGACGCGGGCAATAACCTCCGGGAACTGGATCCTTTTCTTGCCTTTCCCGGCCCCCTGACTATCGCGGTGCTGCCGGGGCTTCCCAATTCGGCGGAGGCCGCCCGGCGGATAAGGAACACCGCGGGGAAAGAACTCTTTCTCCACCAGCCCATGGAGCCCCTGAACGGCCAGGATCCCGGACCGGGGGC
>JAISDG010000008.1 GCA_031265015.1 Spirochaetaceae bacterium
TTCAGCTGCTGGCGGTAAAGACGGGCAATATTGGCCCCGTAATCGGCAATCAGCTGGATAATGTTCCGGGGACATTCCGGTAAATCCCTGCCGTTGATCCGGTCCCCCGCGTCCCCCAGGCCGGGCAGAATATAGGCAAGCTCGTTCAGCACCGGATCCATCCAGAGGGTATATACGCAGCAGTTTTCCAGGGCCCGGACCACCCGCAGGGCGCCCTTCAGGGCCGCGAGGACGTTAAAAAAACGGACCGACCGGGGTTTTATTCCTTCGCCCTGAAGGTACTTTACCACCGTCACCAGGCTTCCGCCGGTGGCGTTCATGGGATCCGCAAAAATAAGATCCCTGCCATCAAGGGATTCCAGGTTAAAATAGGATCTGTCCAAATCAAGAATATATTTCATATTGTTTTCATGCTTCGATTCGTCCCGGTTGATCCTGAAAAGCGCAAAGGGGGTTGCGTAGGCGTGGGAAGAATACTCTTCTATTTCCTTGGAAAGAATCATCGAGGGAAGCAGCGCCCCCCGGAGCATGACGCACATGACGGTGTTTTCTATTTTATCGTCGATATTGTTTATCTTGTGGATGGCGAAATTCTGAACCGGCACGTTAACCGGAGTCCGAACCACCAGGTAATTTTTGTTGGAGCTGGGGGTTCCGCCGTAGGCCAGCTTAAAGAGCATTTCATATGCCCGCTGGATATAATAGACAAATTCTTCGTTTTCCGTCCGGGAGTCCCGCAGTTTGGCAATAACCCTGGACGCCTCGGGATGGCTTTCGTGGGGGGTTAAAAACGAATAAACCTGAATGCCCTTTTCGTCTTTGCAGAGCTCCTGCATCAGGCTGCCCATCTCGTTGTAGAGCTTGATAAGGGTATCTTCCTCCCGCCGGTGTTCCGATTCCAGCCGGGTGGTGGAAAGAATGTTGAAACAGGCCAGCGCTTCCCGGTAGAAGCCGTCCATCCGGGAAAGATTGGCCTTGTCGGCGTCGGTCAAAAAACCGTCCAGATCTTCGGCTTTTAAAACAACCTTGTTCATGGTTCCATCATAACTAACGGCCGGGTATCCTGTCCAGTTCGGGGCTGCGAAGCTGGGCCGCCGCCCTCCCCCGCCATTCTCCGGAACCGTTATTCGCCAAAAAGGCCCATATTTCCCGGGCGGCGCCCCGGCGGCCGCTGCCGTAACAGGCGTTGGCAAGATAATAGAGGGTCCTGAAATACTCAGCCTCATCAAGGTATGAAAGAATATCCCTTCTGCCCGCGATGTCCCGCATCAGGGCGTCCAGGGTTGTAAAGGTATAGTCGTATTTTGACGCCAGGAGCGCTTCGCAGATGATCGTGTTCTGGATAAGAAAGGCAAAGACCAGGTGTTCCGCGGCCCGGTCGTGCCTGGCCGAAGCATAATAATAGAGCCCCAGGATCCGGTGGGCTTTTTCGCTCACCGGATTGTTGTGCCGGAAGAGCACCAAAAAACGGTTTATCCCGTTGTTTTCAAGGCCCCTCATCAGGTCCGAGCGGTTAAAGGACTCCCGGCTCCACAGGGGATCGCCCTTAAGGATCTCTTCCAGCACCGCGACCATGCCGGTGGGCCTTTCCTTGTCCTCGATCATCGTGTATTCCCGGCGCAGCCGCCGGAGATCGGCGGTTTTATACAGTATTTCCGTTTCAAAACCCGGAGTCTCCAGCAATAAGCGCTGGTCATAGGCCTTCCGGTACTGGCTCAGCGCAATGCCGGATTCCCCTTCCATCCGGTAGACTTCCCCTATCCAGTACTCCGCTTCCGGATAGGCCTTAAACCTCGCCAGTTCCGACAGGGCCCGCCGGGCCGAATTGCGCAGGCTTTCCTTCGGTACCCGGTAGTACAGTTCCTTAAGAGCGTCCGCGGCGCCGGAGCGGAACTCTTTGCCGATATACAGTTCCACCAGACCCAGATCGTCCCCCATGAGCCTGACCTCGTGGATCGACAGCACGGCCACAAGATCCCGTTCCAGTTTCGCATAAAACCGGTTTCTGCTTTCCCGGGCATCCTCGAAGGAACGGAGGGCGTCGCCGTAGGCGCCGTTCCGGAAAGACCGCTTTCCCTGTTCCAGGGTCAGCCACCAGGGATCCTGTCTTCCGCCCTGGCCGGGGCGCGGCTGAGCCGCCGCCGGAACCAGAAGGGCGCACCCAAGAACAACGAAGAACAACCCGCGAAGGATTTTCATAATTTTTCCAGCTCTTCCTCAAAGGCCCTGTCCGCGGCGGCCGCGGCGTCTTTTCCGTCCAGGCCGATGGTTCTTGTTACCCTGCCGCGGCGGAAAATCATAATGCTGTTTCCCGCTCCCGTAATTCCCAGATCGGCGTGCTTTGCCTCGCCGGGTCCGTTCACCGCGCAGCCCATCACGGCGATGGTAACATCCTTGTCCAGGGCATAGAGCCTTTCCTTCCACCGCCCGGTAAAGTCAAGGGTATCAAAGCCGTTCCTGCCGCAGCGGGGACAGGACACGATCACCGCTCCGGACCGGCCGGGCCGCTTCCGCCCGGACCGGTTCTCCGCTTCCGCTGTTTCCCCCGCCCCGGAGAGATCCCGGACAGCGTTCAGGATTTCCCTTCCCGCGATAACCTCGTTCTCCGGCGTATCCGAAAGGGATATCCGGATGGTGTCGCCTATTCCCTCCGCCAGCAGGGGCAGCAAGGCCGCCGTACTCCGCACCGTTCCCGGTATCAGGGGCCCCGCTTCGGTAACCCCGATATGGAGGGGCGCATCGTTGCGCCGGGCAAAGAGCCGGTTCGCCTTTATAGTATCGGCAATTCCCGAAGCTTTCATCGATACTACCGCCGCGGTAAAACCCATTTCGTCAAACACCGCCAGTTCGTCCACCGCGGCCCTGACCAGGGCTTCCGCCCGGTCATGGTTCCGCAGGGCCCCGGGAAGGCTTCCGGCATTAACGCCGATGCGGATCGGAACACCCCTCTCGGCGGCTTTGGAAACCACCGCCTCTACCCGTCTGCGGCTTCCGATATTTCCCGGATTGATCCGGAGTTTTGCCACGGAAAAATCCAGGCAGCGAAGGGCAATGGTATAGTCAAAGTGGATGTCCGCGCAGACAGGCACGGAAACCATGGACGCCAGCTCCCCCAGAATTTCCGCATCTTCCAGGGAGGGAACCGCAAAACGGAGCAGGCCGCATCCCATCCCCGAAAGGGCGTTAACGCGCCGGATCAGGGCCGCGCCGGCCTCCCCTTCCAGGTCTTTAAAAAAAAGGCGATCCTTCCACATGGTTTGAATAACCACGGGATGATCGCCCCCGAGGGCCAGGGCTTTGACCCCGTCAAAGCCCCCCAGCTGTACCGTTCTTGCGGAATACATCAACAAAAAGCCCGGGCGAATTACCCGTACAGACTCTTAGCTTAAGCTGATCATCGAAAGAACCATGACGAAGATGGCGACGGTTTCGCAGATACCGACGATCATCATGTAGTTAACAAACCCTTTGCCGGTTTCGCCGCTGGCATCCGCGCCGGCCGCGCCGGCCCTGCCCTGGGCGATGGCGGAAAAAGCTATGGCAAGCCCCGAAGCAAGCCCTATACCTAAATAAAGGGAGCCGTTATCCGGATTTGCCAGCGCGGCGGGTTTCATAAACAGGAAACCCAGTATATAGCCGTAGAATGTCTGAGTCAGCGGAGCGCCGCCGAAGGCCAGCATGGTCATGGGCGCCGGTTTGTTGCCTATGTAGCACTTTTTCCAGGCGCCGATTACCGACTGGCCGGCAATGCCGACGCCGATTGCCGAACCGATGGCGGAAATACCCATCACAAGACCTGCACCCAATAAACCTAAATTCATGTTTCTTCTCCTCTCTATATTTACTGCGCCCGTTATACGGACTGCGCCTCGTTTTTGATCCGTTTGGCAAACGGCCTGTATGCGGTACCTGACCAGGTTAATCCGGCATGGCCGGAAAATTCAAGGGTATTCAGCCTGACCCCGTGGACCAGCACGGAAAGCACGTTAAGCACAAGGTTAAGGCCGTGCCCAAATACCAGAAGCGTTATTCCAAAAACAAAAAGAATAAAATGCCCCAGCATGGGACCGGCCATGGCATTTACCGTATTGGCGATAGCCGCGCCGGCAAGCCCCACCGCCCACAGCCGGATATAGGACATAATATCGGAAAATACGTTGGCAATTCCCAGGATCATCGAAATAATGTTCTTAAAGCTTTCCAGAATGGACCGGCCCACGCTGCCCTCATAAGCGGCAAAGATAAAATTCAGGACAAACCCGCCGGCGAAAACATACACCGCCGCCGGATAAAGGGGAATCTGCCGGTACTGGTTGCTGGCAATCAGGCCTAAAATGATAAAATACATACCCCCCAGCATCATGATGGAACCGATGTCCGCCAGGACCTTCAGGGTTCTGTTTTTTGCAATCGCGAGGATATGCCCGATGGAAAGCTGCAGGAGAGCCAGGGAAAAACAAAAGATCATCAGGTTTTGCTGGACCAGCCCCTCGTCTCTGGCAGAGCGGGCCGCGGTAACATTGGAAACAAGGGGCAGGGAAATATTCCGCAGGAATTCCGGCACTTTTTCCACCGGCAGGGCGAACCAGGAACAGGTCAGCGCTCCCCAGATAAAGTTGGAAATCCCCAGGAGGGACAGCAGTTTAAACACCGGAGGTACGCCTTTTTTCGCCGTTTTTATGATGCCGATAATACCGCTGACCAGAATAATGGCGCCGTAACCGGCGTCGCCGAAGATCATCCCGAAAAAGATCGCAAAGAAGAGGAGAAACCAGAGGGAAATATCAACTTCGTTATACCCCGGAGTAACTTCAAGAAAATCGGTCAGGGGATTGATCAGGCTGACCAGTTTGTTATTTTTAAGCAGGGTCGGCACCGGATCATCGGGCCCCGGTTCGACGGCGATAAGCGCCCAGCCGTATTCCGCGGCGCCCCGTTTAAGGACGCCCACCCTGTCTTTGGGGGCATAGCCGGAAATCCAGGACACGGTCCGTTCCGCAAAATCCCCGGGAGCATCCCCGCCGGGGACCAGCACGTCCATTCCCGCCCGGGCGCTTTCAAATTCGATGTTTTCCTGGAGATCTTTCACCGCCCCGGTAATAACCGGCAGGGCAGGAACCAGGGAACGGAAACGGTTTTCTATTTCCGCCAGCCGGCCTTTGATCTCCGTCATATAGTTTTCGATGCCCGAAAGGGACCGTTCCGGCAGCGCGAAAGGCTCCGCCCCGGGGATGGCGTCCAAAGCCGCCAGCCGGACCGTTGTTTTGTCCCGGCCCAGGAAGATCGTCTTTGCATCGGCTCCCAGCGCTTCATAGGCCTTGGGGCTCAGCTCATAGGGAATCAGGGTAATCCCCGCCGCCCGCAGCTCCGCCAGCGCGGCGGGTTCAAAATCCCCCCAGGGGGCAAGGCGGCTTTGTTCCTTAGCCTGGACCAGAAGCTGCTCCTGGAGGCCTTTTTTTTCTTCCCCCAGGGCAAGGGCTTCGCCGGTCAGTGAATCCGCGTCCGCTTGTACCCCGGATTTCGGGGCGGCTTTTTTGTGTTTTTGAAGGGCCGCATAGGGCCGCAGCAGCCCCAGGACATTTTCCATCCGGGTTCTTTTTTCCAGCAGCCTGGAAAGATCCCCGGACTGGACGGTCTTTCTTTCCAGGTGGAGCGCCCCCAGATCCCGCAGCTGTTCCAGGGCCTTCTCTTTTTCCTTGTCCATCACCACGATGGACACTTTCATCATGGGTACAATCATGAAACTACGTTTCCTGTTCGATTAAATACCGCGGCCATGCGGCCGCGGAACAGCATGGTTATCATGAAACTACGTTTCCTGTCCGGTTAAATACCGCGGCCATACGGCCGCGGAACAGTATGGTTATCATGAAACTACGTTTCCTGTCGGTTAAATACCGCGGCCATACGGCCGCAGAACAGTATGGTTATCATGAAACTACGTTTCCTGTCCGGTTAAATACCGCGGCCATGCGGCCGCAGAACAGTATGGTTATCATGCCTTCTCCATTCCGCGTTTGGAAATTTTCCCCCGGACCACCGCGGCGGTCTGCTGATCCCCCAGGTAGACGCTGATCTTCTTGATATTGGCCCGGGCCTCGGGAATTTTGATCTTTTCAAAAAGATTAACCCGCTGGCTGGTGGTCCGCAGTTCTTTCTGGAGCCTCTTCTGTTGTTCTTCCAGGGTCCGGGTTTCCAGATCCACGAGGAGAACCTTCTTCATGTTTTCCACGGCAAAATCAAGCCACAGGGGCTTTTGGGTCAGATCGTACTGAGCCGTTTCGAACTCGGCCCCTTCAAACAGGGGAATCGCCACGCCGGCAATGTTGCCTTCCCCGGTGACAATCCGGGCGATTCGCAGTATATCCGGGGTAAACGCTTCCTCGCCGAAAACGGCGATCCACTTTGTAAAGCTTCCGGTTAAGGCGTCTTTTTCCGCCCGCAGTTTCTTTACCCGGGTATCGACGGTACGGATCTCCGCCTGGAGCTGCTGCTTTTTCAGCATCAGGGTCGGAAGGTAGCGCTGAAACATCTTCAGGCTGTCTTTTTGTTTTTTCTGCTCGTTTTTGGTGAGCTTTAACTTTGCCATGCTTCCCCGCCGCCCGTCTTAGTCCTTTTTGGGCCAGAATTCATTAATAAGTTCCGAACGAAGCCCCGTTTCTTCGGAGGTAAAACAATCCGAAAGGATCTCCCAGCCCAGGTCCAGGGCCTTTTCCAGGGGTATGTTGACCGAGAGGTCCATCATTTCCCTTTCAAAGCGCTCGCCGTAGTGGAGAAGCTTTCCGTCCCAGGCGCTCATGGTAAAACCCATAGATTTCTTTTCCAGGGTATCTTTGTAGGCCGAATAGAGCTTGATCATGCCGTCCATCAAGGCCCGGTGATCCTTGCGGGTTTTGCCGTTCACCTGCTGTTTAAGCCGGGAAAGGGAACCGAAGGGTTCGATGCGGCCTCCCCGCAAATAGTACTGGCCTTCGGTGATATACCCCGTATTGTCCGGCACCGGGTGGGTAACGTCATCGCCGGGCATGGTAGTGACCCCCAGAACGGTAATGGAACCAGCGGTGTCGAAGTCCACGGCTTTTTCGTAGCGGCTTGCCAGCTGGCTGTACAGGTCCCCGGGATAGCCCCGGTTGGAAGGCACCTGTTCCTGGGAAATGGCGATTTCCTTCATGGCGTCGGCAAAGGAAGTCATGTCGGTCAGAAGGACCAGCACGTCCTTGTCCTGGAGGGCAAACTGTTCCGCCACCGCCAGGGATATATCGGGGATCATCAGACATTCCACCGTGGGATCCGCCGCGGTATGGACAAACATAACGGTTTTTGAAAGGGAGCCGCCCTGTTCCAGGGTATCCTTAAAAAAGAGGTAGTCGTCAAACTTTAATCCCATGCCGCCCAGAATGATAACGTCCACTTCCGCCTGCATCGCTATCCGGGCCAGCAGTTCGTTATAGGGCTCCCCGGAAATTGAAAAGATCGGGAGTTTCTGGGAAACCACCAGGGTATTAAAGAGATCGATCATGGGGATCCCGGTCCGGATCATCCGCCGGGGGATGATCCGCTGGCTGGGGTTAACCGAAGGCCCCCCGATGGGAATAAGATTTTCCGTCAGGGCGGGGCCGTTATCCCGGGGGCCGCCGGAACCGGTAAATACCCGGCCCAGAAGATTTTCGGAAAAGGAAACCTCCATGGGGCGCCCGAGGAATTCGATGCTGTCGCCGGTGGAAATACCCCGGCCCCCGGCAAACACCTGGAGGGACACCAGGTCCCCCGCCAGGCGGTTTACCTCCGCCAGGGAGGGGCCGAAGCCGGTTTCAATCCGGGCCAGATCCCCGTAACGGACTCCTTCGGCCCGGACGGTAATAACATTGCCCGTTATCGACTCAATCTTGCTATATATCTTTTTCATCAGCCTTCCTCACCGTAAAAAAATAACTCGTTCCGGCGAATTACAGGAATTGTTCCGCCGCGGGATCCACGGCGGCCGCCTTATCCTTAACCAGGGCGAGTATCTCGTTCTCGATAGTTTTAAACCGGCCGCTCTGCCAGGGCGAATAATTGTAGTCGATGAATTTCTGGCGAAGGCCGTTAAACCAGGTCCGGGCTTCTTCCTTGTCTTTAAAAACAAAGGCGCTGCCCAGGATCCTGAGTATATGGGTAAAGGTATACCGCTGCCGCTCGGGGCTTGCCGCCTGGTCAACCTCGTCAAAAGAATTCTGCTGGAAGTAAACGGCGTCAAGAAAATCTCCCTTCAGGTAGATCACATAGTCATCCTGGCTGGTTCCTTCCTCCCCTACCACCTTCATCATCTGTTCCACTTCGGTACCCCGCAGAAGAAGCCGCCGGGCATAGGAAACTTTTTCTTCCGGGATGATGCCCCGGTACTTGGACCAGGAATCCAGGGGATGGATGGCCGGATATTTGCGGGCATCGGACCGCTCCCGGGAAAGGCCGTGGAAAGCGCCCACCACTTTCAGGGTGGCCTGGGTAACGGGCTCCTCAAAGTTGCCCCCCGCGGGGCTGACCGTACCGCCGATGGTGACCGACCCCATGGAGCCGTCTTTAAGCCGTACCAGCCCCGCCCGCTCGTAGAAACCCGCGATGGTGGATTCCAGGTAGGCGGGGAACGCTTCCTCGCCGGGGATTTCTTCAAGGCGGCCCGACATTTCCCGCAGGGCCTGGGCCCAGCGGCTGGTAGAATCCGCCAGCAGAAGAACATGGAGCCCCATCTGCCGGTAGTACTCGGCCATGGTAACCGCCGTATAGAGGGAGGCTTCCCGGGCCGCCACGGGCATGGAGGAGGTGTTGCAGATGATGATCGTCCGTTCCATCAGGGACTTGCCGGTTTTGGGGTCCGTCAAGTCGGGAAATTCCTTAAGGACTTCCACCACTTCGCCGGCCCGTTCGCCGCAGGCGGCGATAATAACAATATCGACATCGGCATGCTGGCTGGTGGTATGCTGGAGCACCGTCTTTCCCGCGCCGAAGGGACCGGGTACACAGTAGGTACCGCCCCGGGCCACGGGAAAAAAGGTGTCGATAAGCCTGACCTGGGTAACCATGGGTTCGTCGGGCCTAAACCGTTCTTCATAACAGTTGATCGCCCGCTTGACCGGCCAGTAGAAGGAAGAACAGACGTTGATTTCTTCGCCCTTTTCATCGGTAAGCACCGCGACGGTATCGTGAATCCTGTAGTTCCCCGCGGGCATAACGGACTTGACCGTATAGGTTTTATACAGGTTGAAGGGTACCATAACCCGGTGGGTAAAAACCCCTTCGGGAACGGTACCCAGCGTATCGGCGCGGGCCACGGTGTCGCCGGGCTTTACGGCGGGGGTAAAGGCCCATTCCCTGTCTTCCGGCAGGGGCTGGAGGTATACGCCCCGTTCCAGGAAATAGCCGCACTGTTCGGCCAGCCGGGGAAGGGGGTTCTGGAGGCCGTCGTAAATCTGGGTTAAAAGGCCCGGCCCCAGTTCAACGGCAAGCATGTCTCCCGAAAAATCGACATTGTCCCCCACGGTAATGCCCCTGGTCATCTCAAAAACCTGAAGGCTGCAGGTGTTTCCCTTGATGCGGATCACTTCACCCTTGAGCTTTTTCCCTTCGGTTTCAATAAACGCTACTTCGTTCATCATCACGATGCCGTCAAAATCCACGGCAACCATGTTCCCGTTAACGGCCGCGACTTTGCCACTGGTTCCTTTCATTACATATCCTCTTTACGTCTTGGAAATTGAGTTATATTCATTCACTATGGCGTCGTACAGCTTTGTATACCCGGCAAAGCCCCTTTCGGCATCAAAAAGCTGCCTGCGTTCCAGAAGCTGCAGCTTCATCAGATAGGCAAAAATAGTATTAACGCCGAAGTAGTCAACGCCTACCATGGCATCCAGCGCGTCCCACCGGGAACGGTCAAGATAGAGTTCCGCCTGGAGGGGATCTTCCATTTCAAAAGCCGCTTTTGCCTCCGTTTCCGCCTGGGGCACGTCGTGGGGCGGCTCCCCCGGAGACGGCCGCTTAAGCCCGGCGGCCCGCAGGCATGCCAGATTGAGTATCAGCGCCCGTTCCCGGGCCATGAGCAGATCGATAAAGTCCGAACCGGTGGGCCGGATCGCGGCAAGGATCACCCGGGGATCATAACGGCAGTACTCCGTCAGGGCCGCATCACCGGGATCAATCAGGCTGTAGCACTGTTCCCGAAATTCCCGGGAACTTACCGGGGGCGGATCGCCCCAGCTGATCCATGGCAGGCTGGCTACAAAATAGTAGTAATTTTTCAAAACCTAAAGTCCCTTGGCGGCGCCCGTAAGGATTTCGGCAAGACGGGGGTTCAGATATGAAGAAAGCAAAGCCGCGACCGCCTCGGCGGAAAAATCATAGAACGCGGATCCGTCTTTTTCCGCGATGTGAAAACCCGCTTCGAGGTTCTTTCCTATTTTGAAATCCACGCCGCCCTTCAGGGCGGAGACAAGACGGGCCCTGAACGCGTCGTCCAGTTTTTTCGCGTCCCCTTCGGAAAGAATCACCGACAGGGAATCGGTATTTTTTGCGGCCCAATTCCTGATAAGATCCGGCAAAACACCCTTAACAAGCTCCGCCGAATAGGCGGAGGAAACTTCGGCGGCGGTGATTTTATCCAAGAGCCCCTGAATTTCACCCTTGAAGGCCAGCACCAGGTTCCGGGAAGCCTGTTCGAGGGCCGCGATACCCGCTTTTTCGCTCCGTTCGGCATCGGTTTTTGCCTGGGCGATAAGATTTTCCGCCTGCCGCTTTGCGGCGTCAACTATTTTTTTTGCCTCGGCTTCGGCGCCGGCCTTGAACCGCGCCGCTTCCGCCTGGGCGGATTCAATGCCGTCTTTTTTTATTTTCTCGATCAGTTCCTGCAGTTGGATATCCATAGGCTCCTCTTACTATAAAGTATACCTATTCGAGTCTAAAAGGTATCGGTTATTTTAACAAGTCCCCGGCCCAAAAATCCGGTCATTCCGAATTCAAAACAACCACGGACGAATTTTACCCCGGACTGGTACAGACCAACACGGACAAAAACACGGAATTGAAACAACAGGTCCGTGTTTGTCCGCGTGGGCGAACCGAAGGTTCGTTGTGGTTAACCCCGGCAATTACCAGGCAAAGGAAAAGACCGCCCGCTCCCGGTAATCCCTGCCGGGCCCGAAAACAGCGGAAGGGAACCCGCTTTGGTTGGGACTGTCGGGGAAATGCTGGGTTTCCAGGCAAAATCCCGCGTTTTTGTTGTATACCGATCCGGTTTTTCCCTGGATGCCGTCAAGGAAATTACCGCTGTAAAACTGAACCCCGGGCTGGGTGGTAGACACCGCCAGGGACCGTCCGGAAGAGGGGTCAAAGACTTCGGCGCAGGGCCGCAGCGCCCCGTCCGGAGCATAGCCGTCAATGACAAAGCAGTGATCGTAGCCCTTGCCGGCCGCCGCCGTATCCCCTCCGCAGAGGGCGGCATAATCCCGGGCGACAGGCTTGCGGGCCGTAAAGTCAAAGGGAGTTCCCGGTACGGGAATAAGCTTTCCCGTGGGAATCAGATCCGGACCGGGTTCCACATAGGAAGAGGCATGGAGCTTAAGTTCATGGGAAAGGATATCGCCGCTGCCCTCCCCCGCGAGATTAAAGTACGCGTGGTTGGTAAGATTCACCGGACAGGGGGCGTCCACCCAGGCCCGGTAGGAAGCGCTGAGTTCGTTTGATCCGTTAAGACCGTAGGTTACTTCCGCCCGGAGCCGGCCCGGAAACCCCTCGTCGCCGCCGGCGCTTTCCAGCTCGAACCGGACAAAGACCCCCCGGCGGTCCCGGTAGGGCTCGGCCTTCCAGAGCCGCCGGCCATAACCCCGGCGTCCTCCGTGGAGGGTATTGGGGCCGTCGTTTTTGCAGAGCCCGAAGGTTTTGCCCTCCAGGGTAAAGGCGGCGCCCCCGATACGGTTGGCAAAACGGCCTATGGTAGCTCCAAAGAAGGGGCAGTGAAAGTACCCCTCCAGGGATGAAAAGCCCAGGAGCAGGTCGTCCCGGCCGGTTTTTCCCGGTACCAGAAGGGAGGTCCACGCGGCCCCGAAGTCGGTGATGGAAAGGGCGATGTCCCCCGCTTCCAGAACATACAGGGTCACGTCGCTGCCGTCGGAAAGAACCCCGAAAGGTTTTGCGTTGATTTTCATGTCCCCCATTATAGCACATAAACATTCCCGGTGGTATAGTACCCGCATGGGAATTTTTGACCGCCTGGAGTACCTGATCCGCAGTTACCTGAACGGCAGCGATGGCGAAAGCCCCCGCGTTTTTGGAAGGACCGGGTCCCGGGGAGGAAACGCTTTCCGGGACGCCGGGGGCAGCCGTTCCGGCGCTTTTGCCGACCCCGATGTCAGGGCGGCTTTTGAGGAACTGGACGAATTCCTCAACAGGGACGTCCCGCCGGGCGCCGGAAACGGAGCCGCCCGGAGCGGTGCCGGCGGATCGGGAAACGGAAACCGGGCCGGAAACGGCGGAAACGAAGCGGGGAACCGGGGCGGCAAAACAGGCGGAGCGTCCCGGCCTGGCCGGGCCGTCCCCGGGGAACTGCGGCCGGACTTTGCCGAGCTGGGAGTCCCCTTCGGCGCTTCCGCCGCAAGCTGTAAATCGGCCTACAAGGATCTCTTAAAAAAGTACCACCCGGACCGCCATTCGGACCCGGAAAGCGTACAAAAAGCTACGGAAAAAAGCGCCCGGATCAACGCGGCCTGGGACCGCATAGAACGGTGGCTGGGTAAAACCGAGTGAAACCGCTACGGATATGGAGGGCATATCCGGGTTTTCGCATACCGTTCCGTTATTAGGCGGTTTGTGTTTCCCCGTTATCCTGTGTGTCTACCTGTTACTAAGTATATTATACAATGAATTGTGTCAAGTGTTTTGTGTGTCTGTGTGTTTGCATGTTACTCTGTGTTATTCTGTTTTCAAAAATATTGCTGTCATATCTGCTGTCAATTTTAAAATCAATGCCTTACTTAAACCCGAAGAAGATAAAACAACCCTGCTGTCGTCTTATTTATTATTGTTTTTTGTGTTAATATTCTCGGGAACACAACAATTTGAAAATAATAGGCCAAAATCAAGAAAAGATGTTTTCCGAAAGATTTTTACACCGACCTGTCTATTATTTAACATGACAGGTTCCTGATTCTTATATTCAGGAATACCCGCAATTTGTAAAGTATTCAAATGATTAATATACATTGTATAATTTTCAGGAAATGACAAGATGTTAACCGGAAAATCATTCCATATGATTCTATGATTATAAAACCTATTATCTACATTGTCAAGATCGCGCATTGCGCCATAATTTTTCTAAGTGAAAAGGGGTGTACGCGCCAAAACTAAAATCTAGCCCAAATTACTATAGGTCCATCCACAAGGGGGGACCACATGAGGTTAGCTATGCAGACAAAACGGGCTATCATTGAGGCACACTATAAGGCCTACCAAAAAGCAAAGAAAAAACAGCGCGGGAAAATCCTTGATGCAGTGGTCACCACAACCGGCCTGAATCGCGATTATCTGGCACACGTTTTGAAAACCTACGGCAGAAAGTCCTCCGCCATCGTCAACGGCAGGAAACTCACGTTAGCGGCAGCTATGGCTCCCGGGCGCCGTTCTGCCCCGCGCCGGGGCGGGAGGCCAACGGTCTACGGTACCGGGTTTGTGACCCTCCTGGCAGGCCTCTGGGAATATTTCGGACAGCGGTGCGGAAAGCTCCTTTGCCCCATGCTCCGCGCGATGCTCCCCTTCATCCTGGCCGACGAAAACTGGACGGTCAGTGCGGAAGACCAGGCGTTGCTGCTGACCGTCAGCCCCTCGACGATCGACCGCCTCCTGCGGCCCGTCAAGAAAAAACGCTGGCCCTACGGTAAAAGCCTTACCAAACCCGGCCCCCTCCTCAAACACCAGATACCAATCAAACCCTATTTCACCTGGGATGAGCTGAAGCCCGGCTTCTTTGAGCTTGACACCGTAAGTCATTGTGGGACAAGTACTTCCGGGGAGTTCTGCCGTACCCTCACCCTTACCGATGTCTCTTCCGGCTGGACCGAGGAACGAGCCCTCCGTAACAGTGCCCACCGCTGGGTTAAAGAACAGGTCGCCGCCGTCCGCTCTTCCCTTCCATTCCCCCTGCTCGGTATCGACAGCGATAACGGCAGGGAGTTCATCAACCACCAACTCCTCGCCTTCTGTACCGAACACCATATCCAGTTTACCCGCAGCCGCCCCTACCGTAAAAACGACAACTGTTTCGTCGAACAGAAAAACGGCGACGTGGTGCGGAAAAATGTCGGGTATCACCGGTATGACACGGGCGAGGAATGCGCCGCCCTCGCCGGGGTCTACCGCTTTCTGTGTCCCCTCATCAATTTCTGGTACCCCACGATAAAAACCGTCGGTAAGCTAAAGCTTGAAAACGGCAGGTACAAAAAGATCCGGGAAAAGACGCCAAAGACACCGTATCAACGGCTTCTGGAATCCCCTGCCAGATACCGTACCCGTATTCCCATTTCTTCCCTTGTAAGACGCTGGGGAAGCCGCAAAACCAGCGAGAAGGGTACGGACCAAAGGTCCGAATCCCGAAGCTTCACCGGCATGATTGTTTTCCACTGGTATCCTCCATAAAAACAGGATAGATAGCATTACGTCATGGCAGTATTATTCGTTCGTATAGGTTTATTGTTTTTTTGTGTATTTTTTATATCAGAGGTGTTGATGCAATCCAAGGCAGCCCACATCGCCGCCCTGCTTCGGGGGAAAACGGTTTTTTATGTGACTATTGAGACCCCGGATAAGCGAGACTCAATCACCGAAACAACACTGGAAAGCCCGAAGGGGATCGCCGTTTCAACGGAAGGGAATACGGTCACTTTCAAGACAGGCAATAACTCCGCTTCTTCCCTCATGCTGGAAACCGCGCAAATCCTGACCAACCGGACGGAGGAGACCGATATTATCGTAACCCTTGCCCAAAACGGCGGCTTACAGATAAAATACCATACCTAAACTTTTTCACGGATAGCCGCGGCCGC
>JAISDG010000122.1 GCA_031265015.1 Spirochaetaceae bacterium
TTTCTCCCAATGGAGTTAATTTTACCGCGGAGTCAAAAAAAAGTTGTTAACGAAATGTTAAATTTGCCAGAATTTGCTTTAGCCATGAAGACGCGCAAGGGATAGAAGCGGTATCCTTTTTTGCCGCAGGCAAAAAAGATACAAGCGGATAGCCCGGTCCCTGCACCGCAGGGATGCGCCCAAAATAAGAGGATAAAAATTCCTATGCCCTTATCCTGACTCTATAGACTTTTCGCCGGGCCGGAATTTACCGCCCGCAGCATCGTTTGTATTTTTTGCCGCTGCCGCAGGGGCAGGGGTCGTTGCGGCCTACCTTGGGCTGGTCGCGGCGGACGGTCTGTGGGACGGCGTCTTTTTCTTCCGGTTCCAGGTCTTCATCATCAATGCCGGCCTTGCGCCTTAGCTTGTTGATCTTCTTCATGCGCTGATACATCATCTTGTCCGGGTCGCGGGTACGAAGCGCCTCGTTAAAAAATGAACTGTGAAGGGCGTACAGTTCGGGGAACTCGCCTCTTAAGCGCCTTATCTGGGGATCAAAACTGCTTTTGTCGTCAAGAAGGTGATACTCTATTGCGATGACCTCCAGTTCATCATAATCTTCCTCAAAATCGGCGTTTAATATTCTGAACAGATCGCGGAAAATTTCGTGGAACCCTTTTTCCTCCAGACCTTCGATCTCAAGGTTCAGCCTTACATCGTCAAGTTTATTCCGGATAGAGGTGTCATTCATATCCGAAACCAGAACCGCCAGTTCCTTTAACCCGGAGTAGAGGCTCGCAAGGCTCCTGCCGGGAACAAGATGTAGTATTTCCTGCAGGGCCTGTTGACCCTCTTCCCGGCCGTTCCGGCCGTTTTCGCGGACCAGCCGGATTATTTCCCGCAAATAATCCCCGGCTGCAGTAATTTTATCAATGCCGCAGGCTATGAACAGATGGGTATAGAGGACAATTTTTTTCCATTCGTCCGTTTTGACCGTTTTAACCGCCTCAACGGCTTCGGTGGCAACCTTATCCAGTTCGTCCCATATATTCGGATCTTTCTCCATGCTTATAGTAATACAGGAAGTCAGCGCGGTCCAAGCGTCAATGGAACTGGGGTCCAGCGTAAGCGCGCGCCGTATTTCCGCAACGGCTTTCTTGTGCCAGCCGCGATCAGAATAACTCTGGCCCAGTTCCTTTGCGTAATGGGGGTTGCCGGGCTGCCTGCGGCAGAGTTCTTCCCAAACCTCAACGGCCTTGCCGGTTTTGTCGTCCTCCGAAAGGGACCTGGCGTATTGTTCCCGTACATTGTCCAAACCGGGATAGCGTTTCAGAATAACCCGGTACAATTCCGCCGCCTTGTTTCTCCTGCCAAGACGGTCAAAGCGTTGGGCCTCGTGGAAAAGGGGCGCGATGGAAGAGGGCAGTTCGCCGATGGCGTCGTATTCGGCGCGCTTTTGCCCGTCGCTAAGGGTTTCGTAGGCGGCGCGTATCTCCTTGAATTCTTTGGGGGAGCGGTCGGGCTGGTACTTGCGTACCAGGCTGAAATACGCCCGCTTTATTTCCTCGTTCCCGGCGGTTCTCGCCAGCCCCAGGGTCTCGTAGTGACTCTTTTTCACTTCATCAAAGAGAGACAAAAGAACCTCCAAAAAGATTTCCGCCGCCGGTTAAGTTCGGCCAGCGCCTTCACGGCAAGCAGGTTCCCGCGATCCCTTGCCAGGGCTCCGGCAAAACAATCGGTCGCGGAATCATAACGTTTCGCCAGGGCCCAAAGGCAGCCCTGTACGCTAAGGAGCCATACGCTTTGACAGGGAAGCCCCTTTGCCTTTTCCGCCGCCGCCTTCCACTTCTTTTGCTTTATAAGGGAAACAAGCCCTTCAAAGCCCTCAAAGTCTTCAATCGCCGGTCCCCCCGGATCATCCGTTCCCCCGCGCTCACAGCGGCAGATCTCCGCAAGACGCGCCGCGCCCTCATGACCGGGGTCCAGGGCGCGGGCAAGAGCCGCGTAGTCGAGGGCGGCCCCCAAATCCCGCCGCTTTGCCGCCCCAAGCCCCAGCCGGTAACAGCGCCGGGCCATGGTAAGAAAGGCAGGGGTTTCGGAACACATCTTTTCGGAACCGGTCACAGCAGTTTATCCATTTTTTCCATTACTTCGAGCATGGCCAAAAGTTCCTCCCGTAGTTCATCGGCCTGTTCCCTGTTTTGCAGCAGCAGCGCCTCTTTGATACGCCGCACAAGGGTCCCCACATCTCCGCCCACATCCTTGTCCGCGGCGATTAGTTTTTCCGCCTTGCGTATTAGGGGACGGAACTGCCGCGCACCTTCCGCCTGCTCCCATTTTGACAGATCCAAAAGGGGCTTGGCCTTTACCCCGGTGGTGCTGATTTCCGCGGAAACCTGGCTGCCGGTGGAAACCACGCTTGCCTTTACCTGGAGTATACCGTTCATGTCATAGCCAAAGGTTACTTCTATCTGCTCTTTTCCCCTTTTGGCGGCGGGAATCCCGCTAAGATGGACTTCGCCAAGCCGCTCGTTATTCTCCGGGTCCGAGGACTCCCCCTGGAAAACATCGATAATTACACTGGTCTGGTAATCGGTGGCGGGCGTGTAGATTTTCGCCTTTTCCGTGGGGATTGTGGTGTTCCGCGGGATAAGGGGATCAAAAACCTTCCGGCTGCCGAACAAACCCTCTTCCAGGGGCGCGGTCCCCAGGGTGTAGGGGCAGACATCGGTAAGCACCAGATCCTCATGGTTGATGCTGCCCTCGATAATCCCCGCCTGAATCGCCGCGCCCCGGGCCAC
>JAISDG010000179.1 GCA_031265015.1 Spirochaetaceae bacterium
CTTGGCATGCGGACGCCCCTGCTCGGCGCGATGATGGAACGGGCCTACGAACTGGATCCGGATTTTAACTCCGGCGTACTGGACGACTTTTTCCTTTTGTTTTACGCGTCCCTTCCCGAGGGCATGGGGGGCAGCAGGGAAAAGGCGGAAATCCATTACCGGCGGGCGCTGGAAAAATCCGGGGGCCGTTCCGCCGGCCCCTATGTTTCCTATGCCCGGGCGGTGGCGGTTCCCGCCCAGAATTACCAGAGCTTTAAGGAAAACCTGGAAGCGGCCCTGGCTGTCGATCCGGAGTCGGATCCTGCCAATACCCTGGTTAACATCATAAACCAGCGGAAAGCCAAATACCTGCTTGAAAAAGCCGGAGAATTCTTTGCCGAATTCGGCGACCCGGACGACGCCTGGGACGAAGACAACTATGAATAACTCTCCCCGCCCTAGAGCTTCCCCGCCGGAAGGCGGGATCTTGGGTAGTAAATCCGCAGACGAAATAAAAGGAGTGACACGATCATGCTGAAAAAAACCTGTTTTACCCTGGCTTTTGCCGCGGTCCTGCTGCTTGCTCCGCAGCTGCACGCCCAGCGGCCTCCCCGGAAGACAACCATTAAACTGGCCTCCATGGTGCCGGAAAATACCGAATGGGGCCAGGCGCTGAACAAGCTGGCCGCCGAGTGGTCCAGGGTAACCAACGGCGAAGTGGCGCTGCAGGTCTATGCCAACGGTACCCAGGGGAGCGAGGATGCGGTGTTACAGAAGCTTAACATGAATACTATCCAGGCGGCGGTGCTTACCAGTTTCGGCCTTAACAAAATAGCTCCCGAAATCCTTACCCTCAGCTGCCCTTTCTTTGTCAGGAACGATGCGGAACTAACGGAAGTGCTCAAACACGTCAAAGGCGACTTTGAGGCAACGATCAATTCCCAGAATTATTTTTCCCTGGCCCTGGTCCGGGGCGGGTGGGTTAAATTTTTTTCCCGTACCCCGGTGTTTGTCCCTTCGGATCTTAAGCGGCAAAAAGTGGGCAGCATCCCCTCGGAACCGGAACTGGCCCAGGCTTTCAGGACCATGGGCTACCAGGTAGTGATGGTAGATCAGAACCGGACCCTGATTGCCCTCCGGGGCGGATCCATCGACGCGGTGTACCAAAGCCCCATCGCCGCCGCGGGGTTCCAGTTTTTCGGGGTGGCCAAAAATATGGCTTCCATCAACATCGCCCCCTTTATGGGGGGCATAGTCCTGAACAAGCACGCCTGGGAATCCATTCCCGCCCGGTACAGGGGCGAACTTATCCGTGTTACCCAGAAGGTTGCCGCGGAAATCGAAGTGTCCCTGCTTAAACTGGAAACCGACGCCATCCGCCAGATGAGAGGCTACGGCCTGACGGAGAACCAGATCAGTCCCCGGCAGCAGCAGGAATGGTACGACGACGTAGACCGGGTTATTCCCAGCCTGCTGGGTACGACCTTTAACCGGGCCATGTACAGCAAGATCGACGGTATTCTTAAAGCCTACCGGAGCCGGCAATGACGGCCGAAGCGGGAAAAAAGAGCCTGCTTCGGTCCGCGGAGAACTGGCTCTGCATTGTCTCCCTCGTGTTCCTGGTGCTGGTGCCCGCCGCGGACGCGGCGATGCGGCTTTTTCTGAAGACGGGGTTCCCCGACGCCGGGGGCCTTATGATCCACCTGCTGCTGGCGGCGGGTATTTTGTCGGGAATGATAACCACCAGAAACGACGAACATCTTTCTATCGGGCTTGTTCAGAATTTTTCCACCGAAAAGGTTAAGCGCCGGGTTTCGGTTGTCACCCACATCCTTTCCGCCTTTGTGGTAACCCTTATCGCCTGGGCCGCGGTGTCCTTTATCCGCATAGGACTGATGGGCCGCCTTATTTCGGGAATTATCCCCGACCGTTTTTTCGCCCTTATTATCCCCATAGGGTACGCCGTTATCGCGTTCCGCTTTGCCCGGCTTTGCCCGCTGGAAGGACCGTATAAAATCATTCCCTACCTGGCCCTGGTCCTGGGAACCTTCTGCGCCCTTCCCATCATAGGAAAAGCCCTCTGGCTTTTCGAGCCCCCGGCCTTTGCCGTTTCCCTTTCCGGTTTTTTTTACGATCTGGCCTGGTACCTGAAGATTCCTTCGGTGATTGTCCTTATCCTGGCGGCCTTTGCGGGGATGCCCCTCTTTGCCGTCATGGGAGGGCTGGCCCTGATCCTTATCCAGGCATCCGGGGGGGAAATCGACGTTATTCCCAACCAGGTCTATATGGCCCTGACCCAGGACGGCATAGTCCCCATCCCCCTCTTTACCATTACGGGCTTTCTGCTTTCCGAAAGCAGGGCAGGGGAACGGCTGGTTAAAACCTTCCGCAGCCTCTTCGGCTGGTTCCCCGGAGGGATGATCGTGGTCACGGTACTGATCTGCGCGTTCTTTACTTCCTTTACCGGCGCGTCGGGGGTAACCATTCTGGCCCTGGGGGGGCTGCTCTTTTCCGTACTGACGGATCACGTCAAGTATCCGGAGCGTTTTTCCGTGGGCCTTTTGACTTCCACCGGCAGCATAGGCCTCCTCTTTCCCCCCAGCCTTCCCATCATCCTGGTAGGGGCCACCACCTTTACCAACATCCTCAAGCTTTTTGTGGGGGGGATTATTCCGGGAATAATCCTGGTTGCCTCGGTGATTGCCTTCGGCATTGCCTCGTCTGTTAAGGTTCAGGTGCCCCGGGAACCCTTCAGTGCCGCCGCCGCGGTCCGGGGCATCAGGGAATCGATTTTTGAAATACTCCTGCCGCTTTTTCTGGTGGCGGGTTTTTTTACGGGACTGCTTTCCATCGTCGAGCTGGGGGCGGTTTCGGTGATCTACGTGTTCATTGTTGAAGTGCTTATCCACCGGGACATAGCCCTGAAAGATCTGGGCGCTGTTTTCAGCAAGGCGGTTCCGATTATCGGGGGGGTGCTTTCCATCATAGCCCTTTCCATGGCCCTGTCATATTACATCATCGATACCCAGGCGCCGGAAAGCCTGGCCATGTGGATGCGCAGTACCATCGACTCCAAGATAGTATTTCTCCTGCTCCTCAACCTGGCCCTGCTGGTGGTGGGATGCCTGATGGATATTTTTTCCGCGATCCTTATCGTCCTTCCCCTGGTAAGCCCCCTGGGCGCGGCATACGGCATCGATCCGGTCCATCTGGGAATTATCTTTATCACCAACCTGGAAGTGGGCTTTCTGACGCCGCCGGTAGGGCTTAACCTGTTTTTAGCCAGCTACCGGTTTAAAATGCCCTTTTCCCAAATTTGCCGCTATGTGCTGCCTTTTCTTCTGATACAGCTGGCGGTGGTGCTGCTGGTGACCTATATACCGGCGCTGTCAACCTTCCTGCCCCAATTTTTTTAGGGGCAGGGGTTGTTCCGGGGACGCCCGGGGCTTCTTTGGATACTTAGAAATTTTCCTGCAGTTCCTGGAGCTCCGGCAGACCCCGGAGCTTGCAGGTTGCCTTTTCCTGGATCTGCCTGACCCGTTCCCGGGTGATACCCAGCAGCTTACCCGTTTCTTCCAGGGTAAGGGGGCCTGAACCGTCAAGGCCAAAGCGGAGCTGGATGATCTTCATCTCCCGCAGGGAAAGACGGGACAGGATGTGATCTATTGTTTCCTGCAGGGTCATGGAAAAGACCAGTTCAAAGGGTTCCGCCATGGATTCGTCCTTAATCAAATCCGCCAGCCGCGTCAGATTGCCGTCGTCCACAATGGTATCAAGGCTGGTTGTTTCCTGGGAAAGCTTGATAATCTCTTTAACCTTGGTCACGGGAAGTCCCAGATAATCGGACAGTTCCACCGCGCTGGGATCCCGCCCCAGATCCTGGGTAAGCTGCTTGGCGACAAAATAACACTTCTTGATGGTATTAAGCATGTGGATAGGAATGCGGATAACCCTGCCCTTGTCGGCGATGCTTTTAATAATCGCCTGCCGGATCCACCACGTACCGTAGGTGGAAAAGCGGCAGCCCCGGGTATGGTCAAACCGTTCTACCGCTTCGATAAGGCCGATATTGCCCTCGTCAATCAGGTCCAGCAGGGTAAGCCCCCGGTGCTGGTAATTTTTGGCAATGGAAACTACCAGCCGCAGATTGGAATTGATCATCCTGTTTTTATACTGAAGCAGCACGTGCTCCAGGGTTTTCTTTTTTTCCCGGTATTCCGCTTCCGTTTCCCTGCCCTGCCAGCCGCAGTCCAGTTCTTTAATCCGTTCCCGGTACTGGACAATCTGCTTGCCGATACTCTGTTCGTCCTGGGCGGTTAAAAGGGGATACCTGGAAATTTGCTTAAAATATAAAGCCAGGGGATCGCTTTCCTCCGGCACTCTGGGCCGTTTTTTCCGGGCCGCTTCACTCTCTTTTATTCTTTTTTTTATCCGTTCTCTGCCGCTGTACAGCGGCAGGGACGATTCCCGGCCATGCTTTGCGGAATCTCCGGCAAGGAAAAGAGATTTTTTTTCGGATTGTTTAGACATAGTTTTACCACCTTCTCTACTAGTTTCTCCGGAAAAACCTGCCCAAACTACACCCTTTTTCGCTTTTTTATATCTTTTTTTGCCTCCTGTTATGCTTCAGGCCCTGGGGGCCTTGGCGGGATCCACGGGGTTATTGCTCCGGTAAACAAAGAAAAAAAGCTGGGGTTTAGCGGATTTTACGTCGATCCCCAATTTCCCCAGTTCCGTTCCCGGAGCAACCTTGTCCCCTTCCTTGACCGATAAGGTTTCACAGCCTCCGTAAACGTAGAGGTATCCTCCGGGCATCTGAACAATCGCTACTCTGCCGAACCCCCGGTAAGGGCCCGCGGAAACAACCGTTCCCCGGGTAAGGCTTTTGACCGGTTCCTGCCGTTCCCCGGTCACCTGGACCCCGTAGAGCTTTCCGGTAATATAGGAAACTTCCCTGACGCCGGTAATGGGCCACTTGACCGGATCCCCGGAGGGCCGCTCCGGGGCGTTTGTCCCGCTCCCTCCGGTCCCCGTATTTCCCGCCAGGTCCGGCGTAGCCCCGGGCACCCGGATTTTTTCCCCCGCCTTAAGCACATAGCCGGGGGCAAGGCCGTTCATATCCAGCAGTTCCGCCACCGTAGTACCGTACCGCCTGGCCAGGCTGTAGAGGGTGTCGTTTTTTTCCACCCGGTACTCCCCGGAGGTCTTTTTTTCCCCGGTCTCCGCGGAGGGAATCCGTATCCGCTGCCCCGCCTTGATGGAGCGGGGATCCTCTATGCCGTTCAGCGAGAGGACAGCGGCGGGGGTAACCCCATAGGACCGGGCCAGGGAATAAATGGTTTCCCCCTTTTGCATGACATGGACCGTCTCTTCCGGAAAAACAAAAACCGGCAGAAAAACAAATACTCCCAGGATAAGTAAACATGCGCGTTTCATATTTTTAGTATCGGATGATTTTCTCCTCTGGACCCTGTCCTTTTAGCCGATTATTATACTAGGTATGATACAAAGAATCCGGGTAAAACTGTTTATTGTTCTGGCCCTTCTCTTCCGCGGTCCCTTTATTCCCGGCCAGGAAGAGCAGCCGGTTTTTGCCCCCTTTGTTTCCATGCTGGAAGCGGAAATAAAAAACAACCTGATCAGGCTTTCCTGGAAAGACGCCGAAGATATCCGGGGGCCGGTGTACGTTTACCGGTCGGAAACTTCCTTTTCCGGCAGGGCCGCTGTTTCCCTGCCCATTCCCGCGGAAGTTCCCTACGGAACGGGGTCGTATCTTGACGAGGCGGACAAGTCCGGCGTCCTGTATTATTTTGTCGTTGCCAGCGACGAATGGGGCCGGAAATATACCCTTTCCATCCCCTATGCCAACATGATCAGCGTTTCCATCGCGCCGGAAAACGTCCCCGGTTATTACCAGCCCGCCCCCCGGGCGGAGGGCCCTGTTCCGCCCGGGGCCAATCCTGCCGTGCCCGGGGGGTCTTCCGTTCCGGCGGGGGCCCCGGCGGGGATCGGAACGATCAGCGCTTCGGTGGAAGGAGAACGGATCATTATCAATTTTTCCGGCGCGGACCGGTCAAAGAACCTGCTCCTGTACCGGAGCATCAGCCCCATCAGAAAGCCGGAGGATCTGCTTTCCGCCCTGATCATCCAGCGGAAACGAGACGCTCCCTTTATCGACTACCCGGTACCGGGGATTCCCTATTACTACGCGGTGATCTCTGAGGAAGATCTGGGCAGTGCCCTGCTGGTGATCCGGCCCGGCCACAACGCGACCGCGGCGGCGGCGGCAATTCCCCAGAAAGCCGGGCGGCCGGATTCCAGGGACATCCCCCTGCCCCGGGTGAATCTTTCCGGCGGGGCGGCAGTCCCCGATACCCCCGGTCCGGCTGCCCCGGTCCGCCGGACCGGGGGAGGGATGGAACCCTCCGTTTTTTCCGAGGATCTGTCCGGGAATCCGCTTGAGGGGGAAGAGTACCAGCTCCATACCATCGTCCGGGGTTATTTTTCCATCCGCGACTGGGACAAGTCGGAGGAAGAACTGGGGCAGTTTCTTGCGCTGCCCCGGAAAACCCCCGTCAGGGCCCGGGCCCATTTTTATCTTGGGCAGGTCTACTACTTCCAGGGAAAAAGCCGGGAAGCGCTTTTTGCTTTCCTCACCGCCCAGGAAAGCTACCCCTCCGAAACCGCCCCCTGGATTCGGGCGGTGCTGGGCGGCTTTGCCGAGTAAGCCTGACGGATCAAAATAAATTTCATTAGGCTCCGGCGGATTGTCCTTTGATGCTGCCGGTAACGCTGTTCCCGCGGCGCCTTACCGCAGGGAGCGGAGCAGGGAACGAAGTTCCGGATCCGCCATGGCTCCCTGGCCCGAAACGGGCAGGGAGGCCTTTTCCTTTTGCAGCACCACTTCGTCTCCGGGTTCAATGCGGTCGTAAAAGCCGTTCCTGGCCAGAGTGCCGGCGGCCACTTCTTCGTCCGCTTCCCGGATGGTGATGGAGCCGGCTATGTCTTCCGCGGTATACTCAAGGCCGATGCCCTCGTTCCGCACCGCGGCCCTGCCTTTCTTTACAATGTCGTAGACGAGATCCGCCTTAACCCCGTCGGCCTTGCCCTTGTCGATCAGGCCCTGGCCGGCTCTCCGGGCCGCCAGTTCCCCCCGAAAAGGCAGGGCCCCGGACAGCTGGTCAACAATATTCCGGCCGGCGTTCCGGAGCCGGTCCTGCCCGGTCCGGTAGGCATAGAAAGTTCCCGCGGGAGATCCGGTACGGGCCACAAACAATTCTCCCTTCAGGGACAGATCCCGCTCATTTTCCGTTACCGTCACTACCAGAAAATAATCCGCCCCCCTTTCCCGGGCGGTCCGGAAGGCCGCGGAAAACGACGGCTGGCGGAGTTCCGCGTCCAGGGGAGCTATGTTTCTGTCGTGGACCAGGATGTCTTTCAGATAGGCGGAAGCCACCGCCGCCCCGTCGGCGTGATAAAAAGCCCCCTGGGAGGCCAGGGCAAAGACGCCGACTTTCCAGTGCCGTTTGGTTACCACCAGGGGATCCGCCTGCCAGCGGCGGTACAGGGCATTGGACAGGACCGAGGTATAGGTTTCGACCAGGTCGTCGATCCCCTGGTTTCCCAGCCCCAGGTCCTGCATAAAACGCAGTTCTTCCATGCACCGGGCCGGAAAGCCCTGAACCCGCAGGATTGCCGCGTAATCCTGCCGTTCCCGGGCATAGGGATTAAGCCGCAGGCCCCGGCGGTATTCAAAGAGGGCTTCCCCGTTTGAATTCCGGGATTTGTAACCGGCGGCCCTGGTAAAATGCCAGGAAGCCCAGCGCCGGCGCCCCTGATCCTCCACGCCGGTTCCCGAAATCAAAAGATCCTCCAGGGCCTGACGGATAAATTCATCATCGGGGGCCGCGGAAACCCCGGTGGATAAAACCGTAACCGCCTCCCGGACCCGGCCCAGCCGGGAAAAGGCCATGCCTTTGAGGTACCAGGCGGCGGCATCGTTCCTGTTTTTGGCAATCAGTTCATCCGCCAGCCGGGCGGCGTTTTCGTACTGGCCCTGGCGGTACCGGAGATCCGCCAAAAGCGACCGGGCGGGGGCAAAACCGTTCTTGAAAAACAGCGCCCGTTCCGCATAACGGACCGCGTCGGAAAGGCGGTTGGACCGGGAAGCGAGGTACGCGGCATAGTAATACACCCGGTAATCTTCCGAATGCCGGGCCAGCACCCTGTCGATATAGCCCCTGGCCTCGTCATTCCGGCCCAGGGAGCCCAGGACCAGGGCCAGGGAAAGGAGCACCTTCTGGTCGTCGGGATACCGGCGGGCCACTTCCCGGAACCGGATAACCGCTTCGCCGGATCTGCCCCGGGCAACCTCCATTTCCGCCTGGGCAAAGAGGGCTTCCCGGTTATAGGGCTCCCGGGACAGCACTTCGGCGAGGATCCGCGAGGCTTCGTTTAACTGGCCCAGGGCAATCAGAATCCGCCCCTCCAGGTTCGCCAGTTCCAGGTTTCCCCGGGCCAGGGTCCGTCCTTTCCGTACCCAGGAAAGGGCCTGGTCGAATTCCGCCAGTTCATAGTAGCACTCCGCCAGGGCCGCGGCCGATTCCGCGTGGGAAGGATTCTGCCGCAGGACCTCCAGAAAGGATGCGGCGGCGTCGTACCACGCTTCTTCCACCATCGCGGCCCTTCCCGCATTGTAGAGGGCCGCCACGGTTCGGGGCTGGGCATGGGCAGACGCCGGAACAGACAGGCAGACGGCCCATAGACAGCAGACAGAAAAAAGGAAACGGAAGCCCGTTCCCGGCGGTTCTTTTTTCACGTTCCCCTCCCCAGGTAAAACCTTACTCTCCCCCGGAATGTACTACAACCTTTACCGTGCGGATTTTATGGTCCTCCATGTTCTGAATAATAAATTCAATCCCGTTGTAAAGGACCTTTTCGTATTTTACCGGTATTTTACCAAAGAGATCAAAAACAAATCCCCCCAGGGTATCAAATTCATCCGCGGGAAGGCTTATCCCCAGCTCTTCGCAGAGATCCTCCAGGTTTACCCGGGCATCGCAGAGCCAGGCCCTGTCTCCCAAATCCAGGATATCCTCTTCTTCATTGTCAAATTCATCCTGGATGTCCCCGATGATCTGTTCAAGAATATCTTCCATGCAGATAATTCCCGAAACCCCGCCGTATTCGTCCACCGCCACCGCGATATGCACCCGCCGCCGGCGGAATTCCCGGAGTATTTCGTGGATATGTTTTGATTCGGGAATAAAGAAGGGCTTGCGAAGAAGGTCCCTGACGCCCCAGCTGCCGTCCTTGACCAGGGCCTTAAGAACGTCCTTGGCATAGAGGATTCCCACCACCTTGTCGATGGTATCTTCATAAACGGGAAACCGGGAATGACCGCTTTCCACGATAGTTTTGAGCAGATCCTCCCGGGACGCCGCCGCGGACAGAAAAACCGCGTCGATCCGGGGCGCCATAATTTCCTTGGCGGTGGTGTCCTTCAGTTCTACCACCCCGCGGATCATATCCTTCTGATCCGACTCCAGGGATTCAATGGTTTTTCTGTCAATCTCCCCTTTTTTGAAAAACTTCACCTCCGCTCCTCTCAATCAATCATTATACGTTCTGTTCCCAGCGCTTCAAGAAGGGCTTCCTGTTTTTTCAGCATCGGTTCTTCCTCTCCATTGCCGGCGTGATCCATCCCGTTTAAATGCAGAATACCATGGATCAGCAGCCGGCGTAACTCCTCATCGGGGGAAACCTTAAAATAATCCGCGTTTTCCATAAGTTTTTCCAGGGAAATAACAATGTCCCCGGGGATGTACCGTTCACCGTCGGTTTCTCCCAGGCCGAAGGAAAGGACATCCGTCGCTTCGTCCCGGTTCCGGTACCGCTCGTTAAGGGAGCGGATAAAGGCGTTGCCGCAGAAAAGGACGGACAGATCCCAGTTATGCTTTTCCAGCTTTTCCAGAACCGCCCCGGCAAAGGAGGCCGCCCGGTCCTGCCAGGGCGGGGGTTCCACTCCTTCCCGCCCGATCTCAACCCTGTTCACCGGCATTATCCGCCAGGTCTTCGTCCGCTTCGGGTTTCTTTGATTTTGAATCCCCCTCCGGTTTTGTTTTGCCCTCCGCCGGCAGTTTGGGATACTCAATCCTGGAATGATAATGCCCCGCCAGGGTTTTCACGAAAGCATGCTTGATGGTTTCCAGTTCCCGAAAGGTTAAATCCGACTGGGAAAGCTGGTTGTGCTCTACCTTGGAGTCAAAGAGTTCCTGGATAAACTTTTCCAGCCGGGCTACCGTGGGTTTCTGGAGGGTCCGGGTCGCGGCTTCGGTAACGTCCGCCAGCATGACCACCGCCGATTCCTTTGACCGGGGGGGATTGCCGGGATAGGTAAAATCCTCCATGTTCACCGTACCTTCCCGCTTAAGGGCTTCGTTATAAAACCAGGTGATCACCGAATTGCCGTGGTGTTCCGCGATAAAAGCGATAACCGCCTCCGGAAGCCCCAGGCTGCGGGCCTTTTCGATGCCCAGCTTTACATGGCTCCGTATAACCGTTGCGGAAAGCCGGGGGGAAATGTCCTTGTGCTTGTTGTAGGAGGTTTGATTTTCCACAAAATAGCTGGGCTGTTCCATTTTGCCGATATCGTGGTAGTAGGCCCCCACCCGGGCAAGCAGGGCGTTGGCCCCTATTTCCTGGCAGGCCGTTTCCGCCAGGTTTGCCACCATAATGGAATGGCTGTAAGTTCCGGGGGCCGTATTAAAGAGGCGTTTTAAAACGGGGGAATTCAGATCCGACAGTTCAATCAGGCGGAAGGGGGTGACGGCGTTCATGGCCTGTTCAATCACGGGCAGAATGCCCACCACAAAGAGCCCCGAGGCCAGGCCGTTAAAGGCGCCCCAGAAAATAATCGGCACGTATCCCTCCAGAGGGGCCTGGCGGAGGAGCAGGACTATCAATACCGCCCCGGCATTGGCCGCCGCGATAAAGAGTCCCGCCCTGACCAGATCCATCCGTTTCTGGGCGCCCTGGAGCGCCCGGGCCGCCGCGACCCCCGAACAGAGGGCAAAGATATACGCGGAGGCGTCAAAGGATTCGGAGAGAAAGGCGCCCAGGGGCAGGATCATGGCGGTGACCAGGGCGATGGGAAAGCCAATCAGAATGGCCGGCAGCATCACCACCAGGGCCGTGGGCAGCAGGATCGAAAGGGGAAAATACTCGGTAAAATGAACAAAATCCTTTACCAGCGCCGCCCCGGCAAGATAGGCCGCGGCCAGAATCGTCATCATGTAACATTCCGCGGAACTGAGCTGCCGCCCCGCAATCCGCCCTCCCATGTGGAAGACCAGGAGCAGGTAAATCAGCAGGAGTATCAGGATTTTTCCCGCGATAAGCCGGGGGTCCCGCTGTTCCAGGGAAAAATTCAGCGCCCGCAGCTCTTCCACTTCCCCCGCGGTAATGATAAACCCCTTACGGATAATCCGGTCCCCCCGTTCTATATAACGGTATACCGGCTCTACCTGGGAGCGGACTTCCTCGGTCCGCTGTTCCGTATCCGCCGCGGAAAAAAAGACGTTTTCCCGGAGTATGGAACGGACAATGCTTCCCGCTCCCGCGGCAAAGGCGGGGGAAAGTTTTTTGTCTTCGATGTACCGGGCAATGGAAGCGCCCAGCCCTTCCCGGGTAATAACCCGGTCGTAGTTGATCCACTCCCGCTCAACCCGTTCGCCGTAATTATGGAGGAGTTCCGCCGTTTCGCTGTTATAGTCCGCCGGCCCTTCCCGGGGAAGTTCAAAAATCCCCGCTTCAATAAAAAATTCCAGCATCGCCCGGCCTTCCTCAAGGGAAGCGTCCCGGTCCGGATCCTGAAACAGAGCGGTCAGGGCGGTTTCACTCAAGAGGCCGGGGAATTCGGCGTTTGCCTGCAGGATAAAATTTTCCCGGGAACTTTCTTCCGAAAACCGGGTCCGCGAAAACAGCATAAACCGGTCGAAGGTTTTCCTGAATTTATCGTTCTGGGGAAGGGAATACTTGAACACCGCCGGGACCAGTTTTATCCGGGCCTCCATGCGGATCCGGGTTGCTTCCTCGTCAATAAAGGAAGCGCTTTCCGTGGCAACCACGTCCCGGTCCGCGACTTTGCCGGCCTCAAATTCATCCAGGCTGAAGGATTCTTTTCCGCCGGTGAACAGTACCACCGCGGAAGTGATGATAAAGGCCGCCAGGGTGGCAATAACGGGCCCCCTGCGCAGTTCCTTCAGCTTAAGAGATTTAAACAAAGCGGCGGGGGGGAATTCAGTTTTTTTCGGCATCGTATGCCTCGATTATTTTTTTGATAAGGGGATTCCGTACCACGTCGGCGGTATGGAGATAGGCGATAAAAATGCCCTCCACCTTCGCAAGGAGCGACAGGGCATGGAGGAGCCCCGAATCGGAGCGCCGGGGAAGATCGATCTGGGTGGTATCGCCGGTAATGACCGCC
Organism: Spirochaetaceae bacterium; assembly: GCA_031265015.1. Classification (GTDB taxonomy): domain Bacteria; phylum Spirochaetota; class Spirochaetia; order Treponematales; family Breznakiellaceae; genus JAISBN01. The sequence continues at coordinate 12,467 of JAISDG010000179.1, forward strand.
CGGGCTCCCTGTCCGATTCGGGTCAGGAACATTTTCATCTGTTCCCTGGTAGTGTTCTGGGCTTCATCCAAAATAACCACGCAGTCGTTCAGGCTGCGGCCCCGCATATAGGCCAGGGGCGCAATCTCAATAGCCCGGGTATCTTCCATGCGGCGGATCGTTTCATAGGGAACCAGGGCTTCCATGGCGTCGTAGAGGGGCCGCAGGTAGGGGTTTATCTTCTGGGTTAAATCCCCCGGCAGATAGCCTAAGCTTTCTCCCGCTTCCACCACAGGCCGGGTTAAGACAAGCTTCCGCATTTTTTTGGACAGCACCAGGCACAGCGCCTCGGCAATGGCCAGGTAGGTTTTTCCCGTTCCCGCGGGCCCGGCGCAGAAACTAATGTCGTGGCTGCGCATGCCCTGGATGTATCCGGCCTGGTTGCGGCTGCGGGGAAAAACCTTGACAAAGCCCTGGGGAATTTGGATCAGATTATCCCGGAGGGCGCTCCCAGAACTTTCCGGCTGGACAAAAGATCCGGTAAGGGCTTCCACGTATTCTGTCGAAGGGTATTCCCCCTCCCGGACGGCGCGGATCAGGTCGTCAATCACCGTTTTAAACCGGCCCCGGACCGCCTCATCCACCCCGGTCAGGGAAATTTCATTACCCCGGGTACGGATCCGGCCCCCCAGGGAGCCGGCAATGACTTTGAGGTTTTGATCATTGACTCCACAGACCCCCGACAGAACTTCGCTGCTGTCCAGGACTATGGTAATGCTTTCTTCCAACGACACCTCTGCGGGAAATCCCCGCATTTTACCGTTTTTATACAAAAAATCTCTGGGCGCGCAGGGATTCGGCCTCCGGTCACGAACATCCTGTTCGTTCCCTTCGGCCCGTCTCCGCCCCCTTTCGGCGCCCTCCATGGCGCCTTTTCCTCCCCCTGGTCGGCGGGGGCTCCGTTTCAAATCCCCGCGTATACCCGCTTTTGCAAAGGATTCCTGGGCGCGCAGGGATTCGAACCCCGGACATCCACGGTGTAAACGTGGCGCTCTAACCAGCTGAGCTACGCGCCCGAACATCACATTTCGCTATCGCTCAATATGATGTTTTGGAGAACCTTCGGTTCTCCATATCTGTTTTGCTTTGCAAAACTGCACAACTTACGGAGCTTCGGTTCTCCATGGCTGTTTTGCAAAACCGCAGGGTTACGATAGCACGGGCGGGGTATGGGTTTCAAGGACTTGACCCCGGACGGCCAGGGCCTGGGCTATGGCGGCGCGGAGTTTTTCCGCCAGGATGATTTTACGGTCCGCGGGGGGAAGTTCCCCGGGATTCACCGGGGGAAGAAAACCGATGCTTACCGGAACGGCGCGGATCCGACGGGTTTTTTCAAACACGTCGTAACTGCCGGTGATGGCGACGGGCACAATCAGGGCTTCCGACTGGGAGGCAAGCTTTAACGAGCCGGGATGAAAGGGTCCCAGGCCCAGGCCCTTGCTTCTGGTGCCTTCGGGAAAAATCAGCATCCCCGCGCCGGCTTTAATCCGCCGTACTCCCAGGGTAATGGTTTTAAGGGCTTTTTTGGGTTTTTTCCGGTCGATAAAAAGGCCCCCCAAAAGGTATATCCAGATATTCAACCCCGGTACCAGTAAAAGTTCTTTCTTTGCGATAAAACCGAAGGGCCGCCCCGCGTAGGCCAGGGTCAGGATAATGTCAAAAATCCCCACATGGTTGGAGACAAAGCACACCCCCCCCCTTGGGGGGATATGTTCCCGGCCGGTAACGGTCATGGAACAGCCGGTAAGGAGGATCAGCGTTCTGGCCCAAAACTGGGCCAGCCGGTACAGGACAACGGCCATCGGTTTTTTGATGCCCGCGCAGCTGACCACGAAAAGCGCCAGGGCGGCGGGGATATACAAAAGCATGGTAACGCCGGTGACGGCAAAAACGGCAATGGTTTTAACCAGCGGCATAGCGCCTCCTACAAACGCCCCGGGCAGAGGATACCGAGTTCCTTCCGGGCTTCTTCCGGCCCCTTCCAGGACAGGGCCGTGATGCCCAGCTTCCGGGCCCCTTCGACATTCGCCTCCACATCGTCAAAGAAAACCAGTTCCCCCGGATCGCAGCCCAGCCGCGAAAGGAGGATCCGGTAAATTTTCTCTTCCGGTTTAACCGTGTCCACGTCGCAGGAATAGACCGCCACGTCGGGCAGGGCCAGTACCGGAAGGTTTTCTTTAACCCGGTCAACAAAATCCCGGACCATATTGGAAAGCACCGCGGTTTTAAGGCCCGCTTTTTTCAGGTCCCCGATGAGTTTTTCCGTTTCCGGATTGACCGCGGACCAGCTTGCCAAATCCCGGCGAATCAGCTTTTCAATCAGAGCGGGATCGGCGGAGACCCCCGCCCCGGCAAGGATCATGGTAAAATAACCCGCTCCGTCCACCAGCCCCTGATCATACGCGGACCGGTTGTCCCAGTAGACGCGGCGCATCAGGGCAGGGTCGATTCCCGCCAGATCCGCCATGTCCTTCATGGCCTCCCCGTCCTGGTAGTACGAAATAACCCCGCCGTAATCAAAGGCTACCGCTTTAACGCTCAAAAGGCCGCTCCTTGTTCATTCTTTCTGCGGGCCGCTCTACAACGCAAGAAATTCAACCTGATCCCCGTGGGCGCCTTCCAGCCGCATTTTTACGGGATTGACAACCAGATCCATCATTTCAAGGGGTATCGCTCCCAGTAATACGTGTTTTGATCCGGGAATGACCACCGCGGGGCTTACCGCGCTGCGATCGTTCCAGCAGATCCTTACGGGCTCGGTGATCTTGCAGGATCGGCGGCCGCCATCGGCGATATTGACATACCGCTCGCCCTCTACCGCAAGCCCCAGATTCCGAAAGGTTTCCTCGTCCAGCATGATTGTCGAGGCGCCGGTGTCTACCACCGCCTGTACCGTTACCTGGCGGACTTCCTGTTCTTTCATGTACCCCCGCTGAACGCTGCCCACATCAACAGCGTTTTTCAGGGTGATTTCCGTACTGAAATTCCCCATATACCTAACATTCCCCCGTTAAGGTTTAAAGTATACTACAAACCGGGCGAAACCTAAAGGGTACACGTTGAAACCTTCAAATCCTCGGCTTTTGTCCGTGGGGTCCGTGGTTATTTTGAATTCGGAATTTAACCACGGAGCTATGATAAAAACATGCGGTTATCCGGTATAGTGTAGGAGTTCGGAAGAACAACTACCGGTTGCTGTTTGTCCTGGGGCAGAACCCTGACCCCGTAACCACGAATAAC
>JAISDG010000231.1 GCA_031265015.1 Spirochaetaceae bacterium
ATCGTCTTCCACGACGGAACTGATGATCTGATCGTCGGGATTCTGCAGTACCGTGCCAAAGCGCAGGCGGATCTTTTTTAGATCCCCCTCATCCGCGGGGTTCAAAGCGCCGCCGGAAGAATCGTACACAATAACCGGGGGAAAAAGCGGATCGCCGGAGGGAAGCGGCAGCGCCGCGGACACCGGTATAAGCCCGTTGATACAGTTCAGGAGGGTGGATTTCCCCGATCCGTTGGCCCCCAGCAAAGCAACCCGCTCGCCCGGGCGAATATGAAAGCTGACGCCCTTCAGAACCGGCCCGGAGGAACCGGGATAGGAGTACCACAAATTATCAAAAGAAACAACGATCCCATCCACGACAATCTTATGTACACTTCTTCCTTAATGCTGTGTATAGTAAATTCACCGTTTGGTCAATGTTTTTATGTTTTAGTTTCTGAAGCTGTGAATCGGCGGGGGGATGCGGCCTCCCCGGGCGATAAAGATGTCGCTCCTGGCGGGGTTCACCGGCATGACGGGGGCGCGCCCCAAAAGGCCGCCGAATTCCGCCCAGTCCCCGGCTTTTTTCCCGGGCACGGGGATTACCCGGACCGCGGTGGTTTTGCCGTTCACCATACCGATGGCCATTTCGTCGGCGATGATCGCCGAGATGGAGGCGGCGCCGGTATCCCCGGGCAGGGCGATCATATCCAGGCCCACGGAGCAGACGCTGGTCATGGCCTCCAGTTTGTCCAGGGTGATGTACCCCTTTTGGACCGCCGCGGCCATGCCTTCATCCTCCGACACGGGGATGAAGGCCCCGGAAAAACCCCCGACCCTGGCGCCGGCCATAACGCCCCCTTTTTTTACCAGGTCCGTGAGCAGGGCCAGCGCCGCGGTGGTGCCATGGGTTCCCGCCGCTTCCAGGCCCATTTCTTCCAGAATCCGGGCTACCGAATCCCCCACTTCGGGAGTGGGGGCCAGGGAAAGATCGAGGATCCCGAAGGGGACCCCCAGCCGTTTTGCCGCTTCCATCCCCACAAGCTGTCCCATCCGGGTTATCTTGAACGCGGTCTTCTTGATGATCTCCGCCAGTTCGTCAAAGTCCGCGTCCTTCCGGGATTCCAGCGCCGCCTTGATCACCCCGGGGCCGGAAACCCCCACATTCAGGCAGCTTTCCCCCTCGCCGGGGCCGTGGAAGGCGCCGGCCATAAAGGGGTTATCCTCCGGGGCGTTGCAGAATACCACCAGCTTCGCGCAGCCCAGGCCGTCTCTGTCCGCGGTTTTTTCCGCGGTTTCCCGGATCACTTCCCCCATGCGGCGTACCGCGTCCATGTTGATGCCGCTTTTTGTGGAGGCCACATTCACCGAAGCGCAGACCCGCCCGGTGGAGGCCAGGGCTTCGGGAATGGAATCAACCAGCCTGGTATCACCGGAAGAAAAGCCCTTTTGTACCAGGGCGGAAAAGCCCCCCACAAAATCAATGCCCAGCTCTTTGGCAACGCCGTCCAAAACCCGGGCGTAGGGCGTATAGTCCGTATCCTCCGAGGCGGCCGCCACCAGGGCGACGGGGGTTACCGAAATCCGCTTGTTAATAATGGGGATTCCGTACTCCACTTCGATGTCCCTGCCGACCCGGACCAAAGGCCCCGCCAGGCGCAGCAGCTTCTCCCGGATCCGGCGGCGGGTTTCGTTTCCCCCGGCGGCGGCGCAGTCCAGAAGGGAAACCCCCAGGGTAATCGCCCGGATATCCAATTTGTAGCGGAGGAACATATCCACCGTTTCTTGTATTTCATGGGCGGTAAACAGCATATATCGTCCTTACTCAGAAAAAATTGATTGGAAAAAACACAGCTTTCTTCCCGTATATAACGGCGCATGCCATTTAACACGATGGAGAAAGCGCGGCTTTTCTTCCCGTATATAACAGCGCATGCCATTTAACACGATGGAGAAAGCGCAGCTTTCTCCCCGTATATAACGGCGCATGCCGTTATATACGATGCATCGCGGAAAACACCTGTTCGTGCATCAGGCTGATGGAAACTCCCATGGTTTTTCCCAGTTCGGAAAGTTCTGCTTTAACTTCGTCCAGGGCCCGGCTCGAGGCGGATAAGTTGACCATCATCATCATGACAAAATTCCCCGACAGTATCGTCTGGCTTATGTCCTCGATGTTGATGTTCCGTTCCGCCAGAAAGACGCTGACTTTGGCAATGATGCCAACCTTGTCGGATCCTACCACGGTGATAATCGCGTTCATGCGCACCTACCCTTCGTTTTTGTCAAATTTATGTTCCGTCAGGAACAGATCCAGCACGGTAAGAAAAAGGATCACCACCATGGGGCCCAGGATAATACCGTTAAATCCAAAGGTACTAATTCCGCCCAAAATAGCAAAGAAAATTATCAGGGGATGAAGCTGAATTCTGTCCCGCAGGAAAAAAGGACGCATCAGGTTGTCCAGGGTGGAAATGACTATTCCCGAGACGATCATAAAAATGATGCCCCCCCCCAGATCCCCGTTGATGATGCGCACCAGTCCCAGGGGAAACCAGACGATCCCCGCCCCAAAGATAGGAATAAAGGCGCAGAAGAAGGTCAGGACCGCGAAGACCAGGGAGCCGGAAACGCGGAAGATCGAAAAAATGATAAGGGCCAGCACCGCCTGGGCCAGGGCCACGATGATGTACCCCAGTACCAGGTTCCGGGTAATGTCCTTGAACTTGCCTACCAGCGCCTTGATGTATTCCCGCCGGATGGGGATGCCGTGAAGAACCAGCCTGGAAAGATAAGCGCCGTCCATAAAAAAGAAAAACAGGCTGAATATCATAAAGACCATACCCGCAAAAAAGGACCCCACGTTCCGGGCTACGTTACTGGACATCTGCAGAAGACTCTGAAGGCTGGAACTCAGGTACGTCATGATCCGGGAACGCAGGGCGCCGGCGCTCAGCGTTATCTGGTCCGCGGTAAGGTCGCTGATGATCCGGGAAATCTCGTCCAGAAGGGTATCGTCCCTCAGGGAATGGCTGGAAAGATAGCCCCGGATCTGGTGGAGTAAATCGGTAACCTGGCGGAAAAGCTGGAAGCCCACAAAAGAAAGGGGCAGCAAAATCAGGATGGTTACCCCCAAAGAAAAAACCGCCGCCCAGACGTTGCAGAGCACTTTTCCCTTGAGCCTGGTCCTGTCCAGCCGGCCGGTGAGTTTTTGGTGAAGGGGCCCCAGGAGTATGTAAAACAAAATGGACCACAGGAGCGACGTAAAAAAGGGGGCAAAAAGCCGGCATACCAAAAGGAAGAACAGGACCAGGATGACGATAAGGACAAGATTTTGGATGCGCCGGGACTGCGGGGAATAGTTTTCTTTCACAGGCTTGCCAGGATTTTCTCTACCTCCGCCTTTCCGCTGTAGGAGGGGCTCTTTTCCAGGAGGCTTACCAGATACCGGCGGGCGGATTCGGCGTCTCCCATGCCGGCGCAGGTTTTGCCCAGCTCAAAAAGGGCGTCATAGTTGTTCGGCGCCAGGCGGATCACTTCCAGGTACGCTTCCCTGGCTCCGGGCAGGTTCCGCATTCCCACATAGGCCCTGGCCAGGTTCATCCGGGCGGTACTGTTTCCGGGCTGGGAGGCCAGGGCCGCTTCGTAGCGTTCAACCGCCTGGGACCAGTTTTCCGTGCGGACATACACGTTGCCCAGATTGTTGTTGACCTCGAAAGAAGCGGGTTCCGCCCGGTACGCTTCCATCAGGTAAACGAGGGCCGCGTCGGGAAAACCGTTGTCCAGATAGAGGAGTCCCAGGTTGATCCGGGGGCGGACGTACCGGGGATTTTTGGCCGCCGAAGTCTTGTAGGCGGCAATGGCTCCGTCCAGGTCCCCCGCTTTTTCACAGGCAAGGCCCAGGGTATAGGCATAGCGCTCGCTGGCGGGAGCTCCGGCGGAAGCCTTTCTGGCATACTCCACCGCTTCTTTGTATTTCTGCAAAGCGATCTTTACCAGCGCCATATTGTCGTTGGTCTGGGCATCCGAGGGATCCGCGGCCAGGGCCTGGGCAAAGGAAGCTTCCGCCGCCTGGTTCTGTCCCAGCCGGCTCTGGGCATAGCCCAGATCCCGCAGGGAGGCAAGATCCCGGGGATTGTACTTGAGGGCCTGGCTGTAATTTTCCACCGCCCGGCCGTAATCTTCCCGGGCGGAATAAATGCGGCCAATCTCCCGCCAGGCCGGGGCATAGTCGCTTTTCAGCGCCGCCGCTTTCTGGTACGCGTTCAGGGCGTCGCCGGGCCTGCGGAGGGCGGAGTAGGTTCCCCCCAGATTATACCAGGCAGGCTCGAACCGGGAATTGAGCTTAACGGCGTTTTCAAAGGCGGCCCGGGCTTCGGCAAACTGACCGGTTCTGAACTGGCTCCGGCCCAGTTCATAGGCATAGAGGTAGTTGTCCGGATCCAGCCGCAAAGCTTCCTTAAAGGCTGTAACGGCCCCGGGCCAGCTGCCCTGGTCCCGGCTAAGCCGTCCCAGGGTGTACTGGGGTAGCGCCAGGGAAGGATCCTTGGCGATTGATTCCCGGGCGGCCTGGAGGGCCCGCCGGGCCGCGTCGTTTCCCAAAGGGGTGGCGCCGTTCCGGGAAGAGCCTTCGTACCAGGCGTCGGAAATGTCCGCCAGCTTCCGCCCCTCAAAACGGGTTTCCCCGCCGGGCACTTTGGACAGCGCCTCCTTAAAGGCTTCTTCCGCGCCCCGGAAATCGTTCCGGGCCACGGCGTTCTTTCCCTTCTCCACCAGCTCGTTTACTTCCCTCATCCGGGTCTGGCGCTCGGCGGAAGAGCGGGCCAGTTCTTCCGCCTCCGCCCGTTTCCGCGCTTCCGCGGCTTCCGCCGCGGCCCTGGCCTCCGCTCCCGCCGCGGCCGCAGCTTCTGTGGAAGCGGCCGCGAAGGCATCCGCCCCGCTTTCGTCCCGGCCCCCTTCGCCGGAAACCCCGGCGGAAGGGCCGCCTGCCGCCGGTCCCGGCAGGACCCCGGCAAGGATCCGCTCTATGTCGGCCAGGGTCAGAGCGTCTCCCCGGGACCGGAATTCCTCCAAAAGCCGGGCTATATCTTCCGCGGTCAGGGGGCTGCCGTCGTCCCGGCTCATTCCCGCCAAACGCTTTCCCTCGATGGCTTCATCCCGGAGGACCCTGGCTTCCTCGTCGCCGGGATTGTTGATCAAAAGCTGATCCAGCAGATCCATGGCCCGCTGGTACTCGCCCCGGTCGATATATTCCCTGGCAAGACGCAGGGTATTGTTCCGGCGGGCCAGATCGCCGTTCCCCCGGAACAGCAAAAAAGCTACCGCGCCGGCAAGGATCGCCGTCAGAATGACGCCCATGATTATCAGTTTCTTTTTATCCATCGGTTTTCCTTACATCCCGCGGCCCGGCCGCTTGAGCTGTGGTTCCGCAAAACAACGGGGCTGTTATAGCCATGCTGCTACAGCCGTTATTCCGCCTGCGGTTTAATACTCCGTCCTTAGGGCGGGGAGAATCATTCCAGTTCAAATTCGCCTTCGTATCCGGACAGATCCTCCGCTCCGGCGGAAATTCCTTCCGTATCGTCGGCCTGGGCCTGAAGGGACGCGGATACTTCCTCCATAAGCCGCTGCCGCCGTTCCGCCTCCGCCCGGGCCGCTTCTTCCGCCATAAGCCGGCGTATCTCTTCCGCGGCGAATTCCTCCCGAATCAGGCCGGTTAATTTTTCTATCTGGGGCCGCTGGGGGGAATCCGGTTTCAGGTTTAGGTAACGCTCATAATCGGGGAGGGCGTCTTTAAGGGCGCCGGTTTTTACCCTGGCATTGGCCCGGTTCAGGTAGGCCGGCGCGTAGGAGGGATCGCTTCTGACGGCCTGGGTATAGAACTGCTCGGCAAAACCGGCGCTCCCTTTCCTAAAGTATACGTTTCCCAGATTGCAGACAATCAGGGCCGTCTTGTCCCCTCCCGCGGGAAGGATCTTCCGGTAGACCGTAACGGCCTCGTCCAGTTTTCCCAGCTGTTCGTAACACACCGCCAGATACAGGGCCGCTTCCACATGGGTCTGGTCCGCCACAAAAGCCTTTTCCAGAAACGGCAGGGCTTCTTCAGGCTTGTTCCGGACAAAAAACTCTTCCCCCCGGGCAAAATCCGGATTCTGTCCCGGAACAGGGCCGGATTCCTGGGAAGAGAGCGAAAGCGGGAGCATCAGGCAGACCGGCCATAGTATCAGCAGTACCTTGATTTTCAAAGTCCCTCCCGGACAAGTACCGTTTCCCGGTTTGACAGGATCGGCAAAAACCGCTATAACCCTAAGTATACGCTGCGTCTTTTTCAAAATCCAGCGTACTAGAGGGTTTTGAAAAAGCCCCGGTTTCCCAAAAAATAACATAAAGCAGCGGAAAAAGCATGGGCCTTGCAGTAATAACCATTTTCCTCGCCGTAGGTATAGGGTTCCTTGTCTTCTTTATCGTCAAATCCATAGCCTTACCTAAGCGTGCCGATCAAATCCTTGGATTTCTAAAAAAAGGGAAAACCCAGATCGTTATCAAGGCCGCCAAAGTCATTTTAGCCGGGGATCCGAAAAACGCCGATGCCCGGTACTTCCTGGCCAAGGCATATCTGGCGGAAAAAAAAGAGGATCTGGCCTACGGTGAATTAAAAACCTTAAGCCTTTCCGGCGCCGCGGGGGAATTTACCCCGGAAGAGGACTTCCGGAAGGAACTGGCCCAGCTTTTTGTCAAGAACAAGCAGATTGAAGAAGCCCTTAAGGAATATATTCTTCTTATCAAATTGAAACCGGAAAAGCCGGAGTATTACTACTGGGCGGGAAAGCTTTTTACCGAACGGAACCGTACCGATATGGCCCAAAATTATCTTCGGAAAGCCGCCGAGCTTTCCCCCCGGGATCCCAAAATTCATTTTGAACTGGGAGTGATGCTCTACAAAAACAAAAATGCCATGGAGGCCAAAGACGCGCTGGAACGTTCCCTTAAGTTCCAGGCCGATAACGCCCAGGCTTACTACTACCTGGGAAAGATCCAGAAAGACGCCCGGGACTATAACGGGGCCATCGCCACCCTGGAAAAGGCCGCCCGGGATCCCCTGTACCGCCTGCGGGCCCTGCTGGAACGGGGAAGCTGCTACATGGCCCTGAACGCGGCGGACAAGGCCATTCCCGACCTGGAACGGGCGGTGAAGGCCATTACCGAAGAAAAGACCCCGGAAAGCCTTTACGCCCGGTACTTTCTGGCCATGTGTTACGAAAAGACCCGCTGCATGGAAAAGGCCATTGAACAATGGGACAAGATCCACGGCTTTAAGGCAAATTTTAAGGATGTGGAAGCCAAGCTGGCGCAGTACCAGGATCTGCGGAACGACGACGCGGTAAAGGATTTTTTAAGTTCGGGAAACCAGGAATTTATGGAAATCTGTAAAACCATGGTCAGCCTTTCCCTGGCCCTGACGGTTAAATTCTCCAAGACCATCCCCGACGGGGCGGAGCTGGTGGTTATTGAAAACGAGTCCGCCAAATGGAAAAACGCCCGTAAACAGCCCCGGCTGATAAGGATCTACCGTTCCCCCGACATGGTGGACGACGCAAAAATCCGTTCCATCCTGGACGACGCAAAAAAACAGAACATGGCCCGGGCCATGGTGATAACCAGTTCCGGTTTTACCAGAAGCGCCCTGGACTACGCGGAATCCCGGCCGGTGGAATTGTACAACAAGACAAAGCTGCAGGAGCTGCTTAAGCAGAATTCAGGACAAAGCCCCCGGACCGGAGGCCCGTGAAAATTCTCTGCATCGCGGATCAAATCGATCCGCTGGTGTATTCTTCTTCCATCAGAGAGCGGTACCGGGATGTGGAACTGGTTCTTTCCGCGGGGGATCTGCCCCCGGATTATCTGGATTTTGTCGTCTCCAGCCTGAACTGTCCCCTGCTTTTTGTCTTTGGCAACCACCATCTGGAAGCGCTGGAGGCCTACCGGAACCGGACGAAAAACGGGGGGCTTACCCACGCGGGTTCCGCCGTATGCCGGGAAGGGAGCCTTATTATCGCGGGTTTGGGGGGCTCCATGATGTACAACAGCGGCGCCAACCAGTATACGGAACTGCAGATGGTTCTGGAAATCTGCCGGCTTGTCCCCCGGCTTATCTTTAACCGGATCTTCCGGGGCCGGGCGCTGGACATACTCCTGACCCACGCGGCCCCCCGGGGCATCCATGACAAAAGCGATCCCTGCCACCGGGGCTTTAAATGCTTCCTCTGGTTTATGACACTCTTCAAGCCCCGGTATCTGGTCCACGGCCATATACACCTCTACGACCTTTCCGATGTACGGATCACCAGATATAAAAGAACAACGGTCATCAACGCCTTTGGCCGTTATCTTATCAACACGGAAGATACGGAGCAAAGTTGATTGTAGTGATCTATGGTGTAAGATGAGGAGTTTTTATGGACATTAAGCGCCAGGCCTCGGAAGATTTTTCCAAAGCCAGAACCAAAGAAATATTTTCCCGGATCATGCACTTTATGAATACCGGCCGGGACAAGCTGCTTTCGCTGAACGATGTACGGCAGATCCTTAAACCCAAAACGGAAAGCTACAGGGGCATGGAGGTGGTGCCGGTTAAGCTTATCGTGGGCAGCGAGGGCCGGTACCGGGACTTTAACAAGTACTTTCTGCCCCGGGCGGAATACCTCCGGTCCCGGTGGGAACGGGTGGACCAGGCCCGGCTTACCGATGTAGCCCTGCCCCCCATCCAGCTCTACGAAGTGGGGGGAGCGTACTTTGTCCGCGATGGAAACCACCGGGTTTCGGTGGCCCGCTCCCAGGGCGGTGAAATGGTAGACGCCGAGGTAACAAGCCTTTCCACGGAAATACAGATCAGCCCCCGCATGACCATCGATGAATTAAAAACGGCCCTCATCGGGTATGAAAAAAACCTGTTCTACGAGAAAACCCGGTTTATGGAACTAACGGGCTGCGGGGATTTGGATTTTACCGTACCGGGCCGTTACGACGTGATCTATAACCATATCCTGGTCCACAAGTACTATATTAATCAGTCCAGGGCCGGGGAACTTTCCTTTGACAAAGCCCTGGTATCCTGGTACCAAAACGTGTATACCCCCATTATCAGCATCATCACCGGAGAAAAACTCTGCTCCCTCTTTTCCCAAAGAACCGCCAGCGATCTTTATGTCTGGATAGTCAGGCACTGGGATGAGCTTAAGAAAAAATACGGACTCCACTATGCCCTTCCCGACGCAATCCATGATTTTAGAAACCGTTACGGCGGCGCTCGGGTCTCGTTCCGTACCTTGATAAAGTCCTTTATTACCGGTATCTTTACCAGGAGGTAAAACCAGTGCCTGTACTTTCAATCCAATCCCATGTTGTTTACGGCCATGCGGGGAACAGTGCCGCGGTCTTTCCCCTCCAGCGCCTGGGCCGCGAAACCTGGGCCGTCAATACCGTTGAATTTTCCAACCATACCGGGTATAAGGCCTGGCGGGGCGAAGCCTTAAGTTCCGCGCTGGTGGAAGAACTGGTCCTGGGCCTGGAAGAACGGGACGTGCTTAAAAACTGCGAAGCGGTACTCTCCGGCTATTTGGGAGACCCTTCAACGGGCCGGGCCATTATTGCCGCGGTCAAAAAAGTCCGCTCCCATGCCCCCGGAGCCCTTTACTGCTGTGATCCGGTCATGGGGGATGTCGGCCGGGGATTTTATGTCAACCCCGAAATCCCCGGTATTTTTAAAAACGAAGTGATCCCCCTGGCGGATATCATCACTCCCAATCAGTTTGAACTGGATGCCCTGACGGGGCTCAAGACCGAAACCCTGGAAGAGGTCCTCGGGGCGGTGGAGCAGCTCCACCAGGCGGGGCCGGGGATCGTCCTGGTAACCAGCCTGCGTACCGCCGGCATGCCCCGGACCGGGCAAAAAGAAGTCGGCATGCTGGTTTCCAACGGCAGAGAACGTTTCCGCATCAGTACCCCGGAACTGTACTTTGAAAACAGCGCTTCCATGGCGGGTTCCGGGGATCTGACCACATCGGTCTTTCTTTCCCGGTACCTGGAAACCGGCGGCATTAAACAAACCCTGGAACTGACCGCCGCGTCGGTGTACGGAATCATCGAAGCGACCCACCGGGCAAAAAGCCGGGAACTGCTTTTAATCGCCGCCCAGGAGGCGCTGGCTTCCCCGGCGGAGAAGTTCCGGGCGGAAAAGCTGTAATAACAGCTTTTCCCTGTAAAGCGGCGGAAGACCCATGACCCCCGGGCAGGTTCTTTTGTGAACCGGGATGATTTGTTTACGGCGGCGCCCTACCGCCGCTTTAAAGAATTCACCGGCCCCGGAGCGGACCGCCGGGCCGTGTTGTGTTCCGCCCTGGAAGATCTGTTCCTGCCCTACACCATCCTGGACATCGCGGGTAAACGCCACATTGCGGTAGGCCCCGGGGGCCGGGATGGCAAAGCGCCGGGGATCATGCTTACCGCCCACTATGACCGCAGCCCCCGCAGTTCCGGGGCCAACGATAACGGAGCCGCGGTGTTCCTCCTGGCGGAAACCGCGGCCCTTGCCCGGCGCGGGGGCATGCCGCCGGTTCTGTTTGTCTTTACCGACGGCGAGGAACTTTCGGGGGACGAGGGCCTCCAAAACCAGGGCGCCTACGGTCTGGGAATGTACCTGCGGGAAAAAGGACTCGACGGGACCCGGATTTTTTGTTTTGACGCCTGCGGTACCGGTGACACCCTGATTATTTCCACCACCGCGGATCAGCTGTTAAAAGGCAGGGAAAAAAACGCCGGCGCGGAGGCGCTGCGGCGCAAAGTACAGGAACTGCGGCGTACCGCGCTGGAGGCAGCCAGAACGGCCCGGCTGGAAAAGGTGCTGCTTATTCCCACGCCCTTTTCCGACGACGGGGGCTTTCTTCGGGCGGGACTCGCGGCCCAAACCATTACGGTCCTGCCCCGGAAAGAGGCGGCCCCCTTTGCGGCGCTGGTCCGCCGGGAAGAGGCGGCGGCCGCGGCCCTCCTCTCGAGGGCCGCGGCCCGGCCGGAGGACCGCGGAAGCATCCCCGAAACCTGGCGCTGCCTGAACGGTCCCTCCGACAGCCCTCTGCGGCTTACCCCGGAATACTGGAAGCAGGTAACCGCCTTCGCAGAGGCGCTGATAAGCGGATCCTGGTAAACGCCATGGCGGGGAAGCATCGGCAATCATTTTCGCATCTTCCTTTTGGACTTTCAATGAACCTGGGGCTGTCCAAAAAGTAAGGGCAGCTCCTTATATTTTTTCCCTGTACGGCAAAATGCATGCTAAACTATCCCCATGAGTAAAGGCGTAAGTGACAAAATAACCTACTACACGGTAACTTTTAAATCTTTACCTGTAATGAAGGATATGGTAGTATTCCAGCGGGAGAAATACTACCGATGATAAGAACCATACGGAACATTGAATTAAGCCCGGAAGAACG
>JAISDG010000223.1 GCA_031265015.1 Spirochaetaceae bacterium
TATGCGGGGTGCTGATCGGCTTATGGACCATCCCCCAAGAAGCAAATGCTTTCTGATTGCTGCGTAAGTAGCTACTCTACCGGTTGTTATTCGAAGAAACGGGGTCATTACTGCCCCAGACTTTGCTACAACCGGTAGTTGTTCTTCCGAACTCCTACACTATACCGGATAACCGCATGTTTTTATCATAGCTCCGTGATTGAATTCGGAATTGTTGCGGGGCGGTTTCCCTATACCTTGACCAGCAGTCTGTGCACTTCGTCGGTAGATTGGGCGTTGAGGAGGGCGCTGCGAAGTTCCCTGTTTTTAAGCCGGGCGCTGAAAAACGACAGGGTCTGCAGGTAATAGGCGTGCTGGTTATAGGCCGCGGCAATCATAAAGAGCAGCCGCACCGGTTCGTCGTCCAGGGGCTGAAAATCACCGATATCGGTTTTGCTTATCCCCACGGAAACCACCAGATCGGTAACCGAAGTGAGCCTGACATGGGGAATGGCGATCCCCCTGCCGATGGCGGTGCTCATCAGTTCTTCCCGCCGGATAATCTCTTCCACCAGCTCCTGCCGGTTTTTAACCTGGGGAGCCGTGGCAAGATTCGCCGCCAGGGTCATCAGCGCGTCCCGCTTGGTTTCGTAGTTCAAAAAGAGCACCCGGTCCGGGGAAAGGATCGATTCCACCTGGACGGCGTTATAGGTGGCGTTTATGTGATGGTTCGAAAGCCGGTTGTTTACCCACTGCTCTATTTCCGGTTTTTTGAAACGCCATACCGTTCCGATTTTACCGGCGGGGATTTCCCCCCGCTGCGCCCACTCATAAACGGTCCGTTCCGAGACCCGGAGGTATTTGGCGACCTCTTCGATCGTTAAAATTTCTTCTTCCATCATTACATTAAATTACACTATACCGCAATAAATGTCAAGTGATGGCAGCCAATTCATGCAAAGAATCATACGGATAGAGTATTCCAAGGGTGGTATCCACCTTTTCCGGCCCCGAACCGCCAAAACGGACCGGCGAGCCGCCTTCCATAAATTCGGTTAAAACCTGACGGCAGGCCCCGCAGGGACCCACGGGTTCCACCGAATCCGGGGCCGCTATGGCCAGGGCGGTAAAAGACCGCTTCCCCGCGCCGACCCCCTGAACCACGGCGCTCCGTTCCGCGCAGATTGTCAGCCCCAGGGAGCGGTTTTCCACATTGCAGCCGGTAAACACCGTCCCGTCCGCCGCCAGAAGCGCCGCCCCCACCCTGAACCGGGAATAGGGGGCATAGGCCGCGGCGGCGGCTTTCAGGGCCAGCCGGTACAGTTCATCCATATCAATATCCATGTCCTTTTTGCCTCCGCCATTGACTATCATTTTTTTTCACATTATAGTGCCCATGTGGCTAAAGGAAAAAAAATATACGCTATCATTATCGCCGTTTTTGCCTTTCTTGTGTATACCGTTTTTGCCGCCCAGCCCGTACCCCGGGAAACCATCCTGACCAGCCGCTGGCTGAAGCCCCTGGAATCCGCCTATCCCGGGGACATTCCGGCGGGGGGCGGCCTTATCCCCTTTACCCTGGGGAACCGCTTCGGCTACGCGGACAGCGGCGGCGGGATACTGCTGAACCAGGTGCGGGAAGGAACGGTTTCCCTTTCCCCGGAATACTGGGCGGAATATTCCGCCGCCCCCGATGAACTGGTTATCCACGATCCCCGTTCAAACACGGAGCTGGTCATCTCCCGGCCCCGGGGGTATCCTTTTTTCCTGGACGGCCGGATCTTTATCATCAGCAAGGATCAGACAAGCCTGGAAGAAATCGACCCCTCGGGAAATACCCTGTGGACTTACGACTATGAAGCGCCCCTGACCTGCATCGACGCGGCAGGGGGGTATGTCTTTACCGGCACCCTGGACGGGATGATCGATCTGCTGGACAAAAACGGCCTGTCCGTCTTTCCTTCCTATGCGCCGGGGGCTTCGCGGATTCCGGTTATCCTGGGCTGCCGCATTTCTTCCGACGGTTCAAAGCTTGCGGTAATATCGGGGATCGATAAACAGCGCTTCCTGTTTCTGGAATGGTACGGGGACAACGAATACCGGGTAACCTACCACGAATTCCTTAAGGGCGAGGGGTTCAGGCGGGAAGTGCATATGGCCTTTATCGATAATGATTCCAGGGTGGTTTTTGAGCAGGAAGAAGGGCTGGGGGTTTACGATATTGCCTCCCGCAGCACCGTTACCCTGCCTTTACCGGGGAACATTGAAGCCCTGGACGAAGACGGGGGGGACGGCCTGTTCTTCTTTGTCACCTCCGGCGAAGGGGGGGAAAAGCGCTTTGTGGGCCTGAAGCTCCCGGATACGGAACTCTTAAACGTTCCCTTTAAAAGCGAAACCTCTTTCCTGACCCGCCGGGGTAAAGAGCTTTTTATCGGCGGCGGCATGACCCTGGCGTCCTTTATACTGGACAAACGGTGACGATGATGGAAATAACAAAAACAGGAAAAAAAATCTGCGCCCTGGGCCTCTTTTTTGGGGGGGCGTTTTTATGCTTTGCCCTTGACTGGCCGGTCCGGGAGGGGGCGCTGGTTTCCAACTTCGGCAGTAACGACGGCGGTATCCCCGTACTGGGCAATTCCTTTACGGCGGCAGGCTCCGTGTATCCTTCGGATGTGGGCCACGTGGTCTTTGTCCATGATCCCGGCAATACCGCTTCCCGCTTTCCCTCTCCCCTGGGTTCCTGGACGGCGGTAGATCACGGCGACAACCTGGTGGGAATTTACAGCCGTTATGAAAGCCGCGGAAACGCCGCGGTTCCGAATCTGGTGGAGAAAAACACGGTTATCGCCTCCGCGGGCAGTTCCGGATGGACAGGGCAAAACGGCGTCTACTTTGCCCTCTTTGACCGGAAGGAACGGCGCTGGATAAATCCTTCGCTTATCATTTCAACGCTGGAGGATCCCCATCCCCCCGTTATACGCCAGGTAGAACTGCGGAACGCCGCGGGCACGTCCTTTAATCCCGCCCAGGTACAGCGTATTTCCCAGGGCTTGTACACGATCTATGTGGACACGGCGGATACCGGTTCCAACCAGGGGGAAATCCTGGCGCCGAACCGGATCATTTGTTCGGTAAACGGCGTTGAAGCGGGGGTTTTGAGCTTTGAAACCCTGGTCTCCAAAAACGGACGGCGGATGGTCTACCGCAGCGGCATTATTCCCGCCTCCGGCGTTTACAGCGAACAGGGTTTTGCCCTGGGAGAAATACGCTTTACCCGGGGGCAGGCGTCGCTGGTGGTGGAAGTCCTGGACATGGCGGGTAATTCCCGGTCCTCCAGTTTCCGGTTAACCGTTGAATAATGCCCGCGTCTCCGCCGGACCCGCTGTCCCCGGGGGCAGGGAAAATGACGGATGGCGGTAAAAACCTGGTCTACTCCGGTTTCGGGCGAAGAAACGCTGCCCGTTCCCTGTACCCTCTGCGGAACCGCGCAAACCCTCCCCCGTTTTAACTGCGGCGGTTTTGCCTATGTCCGCTGCGTCCGCTGCGGCCTGGTCCGGATCAACCCCCAGCCCTCCCCCGCTTCCATAGCCGCCCGGTACGGTCCGGGCCACGGAAAAGAGTATCTGGCCTATGAACAGGCCAACGAAGCGGCTTTCCTCCGGCTCCAGGAACTGGCCCTGGCCGACGCGGGATTTTTCGAACTGGAGCGGATCTTACTTGCCGCCGCGAATAACGGACCCGCGGGCAGCGCCGGCGTACCCGCGGCCGCCGTTACTGCGTCAGCCGGTAACGAGCCGGCGCCGGGCGCCCGGGCCCCGGCGGTCCTGGACATCGGCTGCGCCACCGGGGCCCTGCTTGCCGGGCTGAAAAACCGGGGCTGGGCGGTACAGGGCGTGGAACTGTCGGAACAGCAGGCGGCGTACTGCAGGAGCCGGGGCCTGGACGTGGCCGCGGGGACGGTGGAACAGCGCCGGTTTCCCGGCGGGCGGTTTGACGCGGCGCTGGCCTCCCACCTGATCGAACATCTGAACGATCCCGGAAGCTTTGTCCGGGAAGTACACCGTATTTTAAAGCCCGGCGGCCGGTTCTATGTTACGACCCCGAACATTGCGGGTTTCCAGGCCCGGCTGTTCGGAAGCCGCTGGAGATCGGCCATCTTTGATCACCTCTATCTTTTTTCGGTAAAAACCCTCCGGTCGCTGCTGGAAACCTGTTTTTCCGGCAAAGAGCCGGGGTTTACCGTAGAACGGGTCCGTACCTGGGGCGGGCTGGCCGCGGGGACTGCCCCCCGTCCGGTAAAAACCCTCTTTGACAGGGCGGCAAAACGTTTCGGCTTTGGGGACGTGATGATCCTGCGGGCGGTAAAATCCGCGGTTTAACCGGGGGCCTGTCCTTCCCTGCCGTACAAGGCCGCCAAATCCCTGAATCGCCGGACGGGGGACGCCCCGGTTCCGGCGTTCAGGGCGGAAAACCGGTTCTCCGTAAGCCGCCAGGACCAGTTTTCGGGGCCGCAGGTAGCGGGGGTGTTCATCCGGGCTTCCGCGCCCAGGCCCAGCAGGTCCTGGAGGGGAAAAATCGCGTATTCCGCGTGGGAGGCCATGACGGCGCGGATCATCCCCCAGGCCGCGTCCGCCGGTTCAGGCAGGGCAGTCTCCCCGGCGGGAACGCCGCGGGCCCCGTCAGGGGCCGGGGAGCCGGAACCGGGGCCGCAGTTAAAGTAGGCTGCGGCGGTCCGTTTATCCCCTTCGCTCAGAGCGGCATACCAGCCCGCGGCGGTGTTGTTGTCATGGGTACCCGTATAGGCCGCCCAGGGGTATCCGTAATTGTGGGGAAGGAAAAGATGCCGGCCGTCGAGGACGCCGTCTTTCATGTCTTCAAAACCAAACTGGCATATCTTCATCCCCGGAAAACCCAGATCCTCCCGGAGTTTTTTTACCCCTTCGGTTAAAAAGCCCAGGTCTTCCGCCAGGACGGGAAGTTCCCCCAGATCCTTTTTCAGGGATTCAAAAAAATCCCGGCCCGGCCCTTTTTCCCAGGTTCCCTTTTCCGCGGTCGGATAATCCGCCGGTACCGCCCAATATTCGTCAAAACCCCGGAAATGGTCGATGCGGAATATATCCACCTGGCTCAAAAGCCGCCGGATCCGGGCCTTCCACCAGACGTAATCCCGGCCCTTCATCACCTCCCAGTCGTAGACGGGGTTGCCCCAGAGCTGGCCGGTGGGGCTGAAATAATCCGGGGGTACCCCGGAAACAAAGGAATATCTGCCGTCAGGGCCGGTACGGAATTCATCGATGTGGGTCCAGGAATCGGCGCTGTCGGGGGCAACGAAGACCGGTATGTCGCCGATTATCCGGATCCCCCGGGCATTGACATAGGCCTTAAGATCCCGCCACTGGGTTTCAAAGAAAAATTGCAGGACCTTCCACTCCAGGATCTCCGCGGCGTTTTCACCCCGGAGCTTTTCCAGGGCCCCCTGTTCCCGGCGGGCAAAAGCCCTGTCCCAGACCGTATGCCACCGGGCGTCGCCGTAACGGCCGCAGAGGGTCCGGAACAGGGCATAGTCGTCGAGCCAATGCTGTTCCCGGCCGCAGAAAACGGCAAAGTCCGTTCCGGGATCACCCGCCCCGGCGTCCAGGAAACGGCGGGCCGCTTTTTTTAAAAGGGGCAGTTTCCGCGCTTCCACCAAGCCATAATCCACATGCCCCGGAGCCGGGCCGGCAAAGGCGGCGCGGAGTTCCGCCAGTTCCGCTTCCGTTACCAGGCCCCGGTCCGCCAGCGCATCGGGGGACAGGAACAGTTCGTTCCCCGCGAAGGAGGACCGGGCGGCGTAGGGCGAATTGCCGTACCCCGTAGGACCTAAGGGGAGGATCTGCCACAGCGAGGCTCCCGCGGCGGCAAGAAAGCCGGCAAAGCGCCGGGCTTCCCCGCCCAGGTCCCCTATTCCATAGGGACCGGGCAGGGAGCTGATGTGGAGGAGAATGCCGGCACAGCGGGGCCGGCTTTCGTACAGAGGATTCCCGGCTTTCCCCGGCGGTCCGGCCATCAGCTTATTTTCCCGTCAGCTTTTAATCGCCCCGTCACTGATTCCCTTGACGATAAATTTTTGCAGGAACAAAAACACTATCACCATGGGAATGATCGACACAAACACCGCGGGAAAGATCAGCTGCCAGGGATTGCCGAACTGGCCGGCGGTGATCCGGGCAAAGTACAGTTCCAGCACCAGGGTTTTCCGGGACGAATTGCCGATTACCAGGAAGGGCAGAAGATAATCGTTCCATATCCACATGGCGTTAAGGACTATCACCGTCACGGTAATGGATTTAAGCAGGGGCATCACGATAAAAAAGAAGATCTGGAACACGTTACAGCCGTCGATAAAGGCCGCCTCTTCTATCCCCAGGGGTACGCCCTTGACAAAGCCGTGATAGAGGAACACCGACATGGAAAGGCCGAAGCCGCCGTACATCAGAATAAGGCCCCCGGTATTTTTAAGGCCCATGGAATCGAAGAACTGGATCAGCGGATACATGATTGCCTGGAAGGGAATAAGCATGGCGGCCACGAAGACCATAAAAAGAAGGCCCGATACTTTTGTTTTGCACCGGACCATAAGCCAGGCCGCCATGGAAGAGACAAGCACAATCAGGGCTACCGACACAAAGGTGATAAGGGCGGTAACGCCCAGGGCCCTGAAAAAGTGAATTTCATCCATGGCCGTAAGGATATACCGGGGATCAAACTTTTCCGGCAGCCCCAGGGGATCGTTGATTATTTCCGCCTGGCCTTTAAAGGAATTCACCAGGAGGAACCACAGCGGGGCCAGGGTATACAGGGCCAGCAGGATCAGCGCCCCGTAGACTAAAGCCGTTCCTATCCGTTTTTTTACAAAATAATTTCCCGCTGCCATACTACATCTCCAGTTCCCGTTTTTTGGTAATATTCACCTGGGACAGGGTAATAACGGCGATGATGATAAAAAAGATCACCGCCTGGGCCTGGGCCTTGCCGTAATCCGGCGGAGCAGTATCCTTGACGGTCCGCAGGATCTGCATGGCCAGCATGCGGGTATTGAACTCCCCGTCGGTCAGGGCCACATTCTGGTCCAGAAGCTTAAAGCTGTTGGCCAGGGTCATAAAGAACACTACGGTAAACGAGGGCATCAGCATGGGAACGGTAATCTTCCGGAAGGTAAGCCAGGGGGACGCTCCGTCGATGCTTGCCGCTTCGTACAGATCCCTGGGGATATTGTTGAGCCCCGCGATATAGATGATCATCATGTACCCCGCGGTCTGCCAGGTGCTCAGCAGGGCCAGGGCAAAGATGGCCTTGACCGAATCCTGGGTCATGTACCGGAGGAACTCTGCGTGCAGTACTCCGCCGGGACCGAAGAGCAGATCGGTAAAAATGATCTGGAATATAAACTGCCAGATAAAGCCCAGGGCCAGCCCCCCCAGCATGTTGGGAAGGAAAAAGGTGGTTCTGAACAGGCCCGCCCCACGGACAATGCGGTTGACCAGGATGGCCATACAAAGGGCCGCCACATTGATGGAGATTACCGCCAGCGCCGTATAGCGCACCGTGTACCACAGGGAACGGACAAACCGTTCGTCCCGAAAGGCGGCCGCGTAGTTGTCAAAACCCACAAGGGATTTAAAAACCGAAGCGGCCCTTCCGCCGGAGGAAGCGTCAAAGTAGTAGGTTCCCCGCCATGCCGTAAAGGAATTGAACACCCCCATCACAAAGGGAAGGACAATCACAAAGGCAAAGAGCAGCAGCGCGGGGATCAAAAAAACCAAAAACCACCTTTTGTAGATATTCATGGCGTCTCCTATTGTTGTTTCAGCCTAATCCACTCTGTTACCGCGAAATCGGCGATAGCCTCGTAATCCGCCTGGGTCCAGGGGGTCTTGATCATATAGTCTTCCATGATTTTAAGACCCACCGTATCGCCGGACCACGGAGCGGGGGCCCCGTGGTAGGGCGCGGCAAGGATGCTGCCGGTCTTCATGTAACCGAGGATCGAATTCCCCAAAGAATTGGGAACCCTGGTGACGGCGGGATCGGCGTTGTAGGGAATAAAGGCAAAGTCTTCTATCAGGAATTTCTGCCCCTCTTCGGAGGTGTTAAGCCAAACCAGGAAATCGCAGGCCAGTTTTTTTTCATCCTCCGAAGCCAGGGCGTTCACCGCGTAGTAGTTGGGCACAAAAACCGGAATGGAGCTGTTGAGCTTTTCCACGGTCATGCCGTCGGTCCGGACGATGTCGGCGCTTTTAAAGGGCATTTTTACCGGAAGGAATTCCAGCCGTTCCGCCATTTCCTTATTGAAGTCGGCGATGTTGCCGTAGGCCCAGTTACCCTGCTTAAAGAACACCGCCTTGCTGTCCGCGAAGATCTGTACCGCCTGGTCGTAGCCGAAGTTCGCGGCGGATACAAAATCCTGGCTCCGCCGGGCGGGTCCGTTCCTGCCTGCCAGGTGGCTGGTCTTAAGGTCCAGCGCCTGGGCATAGTCTATGAACGCCGGCCGGGCGGCGCGGATTTTGTCGTCCGACGCGGCCGCGGCCTCGT
Organism: Spirochaetaceae bacterium; assembly: GCA_031265015.1. GTDB lineage: Bacteria > Spirochaetota > Spirochaetia > Treponematales > Breznakiellaceae > JAISBN01. Next base: position 8,551 of record JAISDG010000223.1, read on the forward strand.
TGGGGGAGGCAAAAACCGCGTTCAGCGCCACATTGATAAAATGATCCCCATAGGTCCACTTTTCCGCGCCCATGACGGCAAAAACGCCGGTCAGGTTTACCGCCAGTCCCGACTGGGCGGGGATAAAGGCGTAGGATCTGCCCGAAAGGGTTACCCTGGCGGCGGAGGGCAGCGCAATCCACCGGTCCAGGGCCGTTACCAGGGCCGCCCACTCGTCATAACTGGCGCTCCTGATGTCCGCAATCAGGGAATCCACCATGTCCGCCCCAAAGATATCCATCAGCATCCGGCGGTCCGCGATATAGCCGTAGCCTTCCACATTGTAGGGAATCCCGTAACTGGTCGCGCCCCCGGCGGTAAGCCGCAGGGAGGGGGCAATTTCCCGGACCAGCGCGGCAAAAGCGCCGTCCTGTATCAGATTCAGATCCTGGGCAAACCCGCCCTGCTGCCATTCAACCAGTTCCTTAACCCCCTGGATGGAAAAGATGGTGGGTTTGTTTCTGGCGTTCATCTCCGCCCGGAGGGTTTCCATATGATCCTGGCCGGAACCGATGGAAAAGGCCTTGACCCGGACGCCCGCGGCCGCGGAATAGGCCCTGCACATAGCCTCAAACTGCTGGGCGTTTTCGCCCTTGGAATTGTAGATATACAGGTCATACCCCTTATCGGGGGCTTTACAGCCAATCACCCAAAGGGCCGCCAGAACCGCCGCAGCGGAAAAAAACCGTTTCATTTTTTACTCCTCAAATTTGTACTTTAATTTTCCCATAACGCTAGATGAACCTGTTCCAAAACCACGCGCTCAAGCGTAGGGCTTTGGGAAAGCCGCATAGGTTTTGAAAAAGATTCCTGTTTCTCATTTTAGTAGGTATTCCATAAAATGCAAGGCATTTTTTACGGATGCGTCCGCGCCGAAACCCGTGGGGGTTTTAGAAGCGCCATCAGCGCATCAACCGCCCGGTGAACCTCCTGCTGAAAGAGGACCGGATTGTACCCCTGATACCGCCGATCCCTCCATCGGAAGCGGGTTAGCATGGATACTTTCCGGCAACATTTTTTGTGAGGCATTACGCGGGTGTGTCCGCCGGGCTGCCGCTTACCGGAATACTCATTGTCACGGCCGCAGATGCCCGGCTCCGCCCAGGTTCCCGGTTACCCCCTGCGGATAAGCCGTTCCCGCCGCTTTTCCAGATCTTCCCGCAGTCCCCGGGGCAGGGGGCGTTCCGGGCCGCTCCCCGGGGTTTTGTCCGGGCCCGCGGCCAGGGCTTCTTCTATGTACGCGAGGGCCAGGTCCCGCCGGCCCAGCCGCCGGTCAGCGTCAACGGCCAGGGCCCGCAGGGCCAGGGCTTTGACCGCCGCGGGCATTTCTTCCGGCGCGCGCTGTGCCGCGGCGGCCGTTTCCGGAAAAGGCGGATTCGGGCCGGGACGGCCCGGAACCGCCGCGGTCCGGTCCGCCGTTTCCCGGCCCTGCCAGTTCCGCAGGGCCAGGAAACGTTTCCGGGCCTCCTCATAACGGCCCCGGGCGTTCAGGTCAAAGGCCAGCCGGAGGCAGGACCGGGGATAGGTTTCCGCCGCCGCCTCCAGCAGCAGCCGGGCGCTGGTTTCCAGCTTTCCCCGGGCAGCGGGGCTTAAGGCTTCGTCCCAGAGTCCGGGCTGCGCGGCGGGCCGGGCCGCGCGCCGCCAGCGCAGGGCCAGATTTTCCCCATCGCAGTAAAAGCGGCGGACCGCCTCCAGGGGGGCGGCGGCGATTTCCGTAAAGGAACGGAACAGCATCGCCAGGCCGAAAATATCCTTTACGTTGTGATCGCAGATCCCCAGGAGGTCCGCCGTTTCCGGCCCGCCGGAAAAGTCCGCTCCGGCCCGTAAAAAGTTAAACCAGATGCCCGGGGCCATGGAACCGGGCAGGTCCCCTGTCCGGTCAAGGCCCAGGACCAGGGTTTCAATGGTTGCCTGGGAACAGTTGGGCAGGATCCGCTTCCAGAGCCGCCGGGCCGGATAGAGTAAATCCGCCTGGAGCAGGGAAGGGACGGCCAGGCCGTTCAGCAGGCATCTGGTTTTGAGGATCTGGGTGTCAAAGGCCTTGCCGTTGTAGGTGGTAAGAAACACCGGCTCCGGAGAATCCGCGAAACAGCATCCGGCTTCGGCCAGCACGTTCTCAAGAAAATCGGGCTCCCCCGGATAATCCAGCAGGAGAAACTGGGTTAGCTCCAAAACCGGCCATCCCTTTCCGGCGCCTCGGGGATGTTGGTTTTTCGGGTCCGCGGGCGCCGCAAAACGGCCGAAGGCGGCAAGAAAGGCCGTTGTTCCCGCCCCTCCCGAAAGGCCCGTAGTTTCCAGGTCGAAAAACAAAAACTGCCGGGGCGTAAGGGACGCGCCGTAAAGGCCGGAAGCGGCATCCGGTATCAGCAGCGGCAGGGTATCGGGCAGTTCCGCGGGAAGAACGGGGACGGGCAGGGTAAGCTTCCGCCGCAGCACCCGGTACCCGGCGGAAGTCCAGCCCGCCGGC
>JAISDG010000007.1 GCA_031265015.1 Spirochaetaceae bacterium
TGGCGGCGGATCTGGTGCGTGCGGCCCGTGGCGGGAACAAGTTCCGCCAGGGAAAAGGGCCCCGGAGCGGGGGAAAGGCCGATGCGGGTATAGTCTGTCCGGGCCGGCAGTTCCCGTCCTTCAGGGCGCCGGCCTTTTACCGGGAGGGTTCCGGTAATGACCCCCTTTTCCGGAAGAATTCCGGCGCAGACCGCGGCATAGCGCTTGATAAGTCCCCCGGAGGACCGGTTAAAAAAAGCCGCGCACCGGGCCGCGGAAGCCGGAGTTTTGGCGGTGAGGAGGACCCCGGAGGTATCCCTGTCAAGCCGGTGAACCAAATGGGGCCGGGGATCATAGTCCCGGGCCAAAAGTCCGTCCAGGGATATGGTTATCCCCTTTCCCCCCTGGACGCTCAAACCCGCGGGCTTGTCCAGGACCAAAAGCTCCCCGTCTTCGTATAAAATCCTATAACCTTTCATAAGCCGCGGCCCTATTATATAATGGAAGATATGAAAAGAAGAATACTTATGCCGGTCTTCGCGCTGGTTACGCTTCTCTCCCTGGGGGCGGAACCGCTCTATTCCCCTACCTGGGGTTTCAGGCTTGACCTGCCGGAGGAGTACGAGCTTTCCGGAGGGGACGGGAAAAACCAGTTTTCCTTTGTTTCCCCCTTCGGCTCTTTCCTGGACCTGGCGGTATATACGAACAAAGACTCCGCCGTTCTTCTGGCGGAGGAACTGGAAAAAAAACTTGCCAACCGGGGCCAAAAACACACTTTCACCTATAACGAAAAAGAAACGGTCCTGATCGATCTGGACTTTACCACCCAGGGGGCCCCTGGGATGAGGAATGTCCGCTTTACCGGCTGGGCTCTCTGTATCCAGCTGGAGGGGGAAGGACGGATAACGGATTCTTCCGGCCGGGGCGAGCGAAGGGTCAAACCCTTCCTGGCCGCCATAGCCTACGGGCCGGACAGGCCGGAACTGCGGAATCTTCATTTTTCAGTTCTTGATTCCCTTGAGGGAGGGGAAGGCGACCGCCGCCTTCCCGGGGCGGTCACCGAGTATCTCCACCCCCGGGGAATCTGGAAAAAGGAAAAGCTTGCCAATTCCTCCCTGGAAGCTTTTTTCAGGGAAAACGACGCCGCGGCCGCCCGGTCCGTGGTGGAACGGGAATTTTCGGTGATGAAGCTGTACCTGGATTCCCCCCGGGGCCAGGAAGCCTGGAAACGGTTTTACCGGGCGATCTTTAAGGATTCCTTCAGCCGTCTTGAGGACGCCGCCTTTATCCTGGAACGGAGCTGGAACAATTCCGTCCCGGGACCCAGCGGAGAGGGAATCAAACCGGAGGAGGCGGACAGGCTGGGAACCAGGCCCGGCGAAGCGGCCCTTATCGCCTCAAAAGCCCTGGAATGGGTCCAGGGCTTTACCTACGAGAGGGAACTGCTGGGAACCGATTTTGTGGACCTGGTTACCGCGGCCCGGGAAGGCCGGGGGGACTGCGACAGCCGGGCCATGCTCTGGGCAATCATCCTGGAACAGGCATCCATTCCCGCGGCAATTATGGTGTCCCGGGAACTGAGCCACGCCATGGGCCTGGCGGATATCCCCGGCCAGGGCGCCCGCTTTCCCATGAAAGACGGCGGCAACAGGGAGATCCGCTGGCTGGTGGCGGAAACCACCGCCCCCGTCGCCCCGGGCCTTATCGAGAAAAACTACAGCGAAATTACCAAATGGATGGGGATACCCTTCGACTGACGGCGGAAAGATCCCCGTCCTTAACGGCAGAGCGCATAACGGCCCGCAGGCGGCGGCTGCACATGTCGTACCGCCTGAAACACAGCTTCGCCCGCTCCACATCCCCGTAAACTTTCCAGTATCCGCAGAGCTTGTAGTTCCGGCCTTTATGCTCTACAAAACCAAGTACATCGTCCACGGGATAGCCCAGAAAAAGGCCTATTTCGTGGGGAAAGGCGCCGCCGGCGAACCGCTTTTTCAAATGCGCCACCACGGACAGAACCGGCGCGCCCGCGGGATACCCCAGGCCGGCAAGAACGGCGCCGGCCGCCGCGGAGGCTATTGTTTTTTCAAGCTCTTCCCCGTCAAAAACAAAAACCAGCGTGCCGTTTTCTCCGTACCGCAGTGCCGTCAGGCTGAGCCGCCGGGGCAGCAAATCCGCCAAAACGGCGCAGCCGGCGGCCGGTACCGTGAACAGGGCCCCGGGCTTGCAGCCCAGGAGGACCGGGCTCAGATGACGTACGATGATCCGCCTAAGCTCATCCGGCAAGCCGTTTCCCCAGTTCATGGCATTGTTCCAGGACTTCGGCGGAGGGAATCAGCTGGGTGATGAGCCCCTCTCCGTCAACCGCGGCCTCCAGGGCTTTCATTCGGTCCGCCCAGTCCCGCATCCACTGGCCGTCGCCCCAGTCGTAGGAACCGAAAAGCCCCAGCGGCTTACCGCCCAGTTCCGCCCGGGAAAGACCGGCGATAAAGGGTTCCATTTCGCCTTCTTCCAGGACCTCGGCTCCCATCGCCGGGCAGCCAAAGGCGATGGCGGCGGCTTCCCTAACCATATCCGCCGCCGCTTCGGAAACCGTCTTTAGCGTCACTTCCGCCCCGGCGTCTTCCGCTCCCTTGACAACCTGTTTGGCCATCGTTTCGGTATTCCCCGTACCGCTCCAGTATACAACAAGTACCTTTTTCATGTGTCTCTCCTTATATCGTATGTAAAACGTAAACCGGCGATACTCCATAAAAAGACCGGTAAATTCTTTTTGTGAGTTAGCCTTAACTTACATAAATGTTATACAGGGCTAATAAAATATTGTCAAGAGAAAAATTCAAGAAAATCATGTTTTTCCCTTGACAAGTTTTGTTATATTCGCATAACATTATGTGAGCTTAAACTAACAAACATCAGGGCCTGAACCGGATGTTTTTGGGAAAAACATGAGTATCGTAATCATCGGCGGGCACGACCGAATGGTCTGCCAATACAGGGACATTTGCAAAAAGTACGGCTGTAAGGCCAAAATTTACACCCAGGCGGCGGCCAATCTGGAGTGTCTTATCGGGAACCCGGACCTGATCGTTCTTTTTACCAATCCCGTGTCCCACGAAATGGTCAAAATAGCCAAAAAAACGGCGGCGCAAAAAGCTATCGCCATCGTACAGTCCCATAACGGAAGCGCCAGCGCCCTGAAAACCATTTTAAACAGCCGGGCGTAACGAACGGTTTCCCGCGGAGGGTTTATGAAAAAAGAAGGTAAACGCAAAACCGGCATGGCCCGGCTCTGGGAGCTTGCCCTGCGCCGGAAGTTCCTTGTCTTCCTGTCCTGTCTTCTGTCGATAGCAAGCAATGCCCTTTCTTTTACGCCGTTTATCGCGGTTTATTTTATCATCCGGGAAATTGTTGTCCATTTTGCCGGTCTTGCCGCCCTTGACCGGACGGCGCTGCTCAGGTTCGGCGTTCTGGCCGCCGGCGGAGCGGCGGCGGCGGTACTGAGCTACCTGGCCGCGCTGATGTGCTCTCATATCGCGGCCTTTACGACGATTTACCGGCTCAAGCTGGAATTTACCGATCATATCGCTTCCCTGCCCCTGGGCTTCCATACCCGCAATTCCACCGGCAAGCTCCGGAAAATCGTCGACGTTAATATAGAAAAGCTTGAAACTTTTATCGCCCACCAGCTTCCCGATCTCGCGGGCTCGGTAACGATGCCGGTCATTACCCTGGTCATCCTTTTTGTGTTCGACTGGCGGCTGGGACTGGCAAGCCTGGCGCCGATTCTGCTGGGGTATTTGCTGCAGGCGCTGGCTTTCGGAGGCAGGGCGGCGCAGGTTTTTATAGAAAAATACCAGACATCCCTGGAAGAGATGAACAACGCCGCGGTGGAATACGTGCGGGGAATCTCGGTAGTCAAGGCCTTTAACCAGACGATCTTTTCGTTCAAACGTTTTCACGAAGTGATTATGAACTACAGCAAATTTGTCCGGGACTATACCTTTTCGTTTGAGATGCCCTGGGTGTTGTTTATGATGGTGATAAACCACGTGTACCTGTTTCTCGTTCCGGTGATTCTTTTGATTTCGGGAAACGTAAGCGATTATCCCGCCTTTGCCCTGGCTTCGGTATTCTATCTGCTTTTTTCCGTGTTCATTCCCCTGCCCTTTACCAAACTGATGTATGTCTCCCAGCTTGGAAAACAGGTCGCCGACGGCATAGAACGAATGGACAGGATACTAGATGTAGAACCGCTGGTGGAAACCGCTTCACCGAAAACGGCGTTGTCCTACTCCGTCGCCTTCGACAACGTAAACTTTTCGTACACCACGGTTTCCGCCAATGACGATGAAACGGACCGGGAAGTTCCCGCCCTTTCGGGAGTAAGCTTTACCGCGGAACAGGGGGAAATTACGGCCCTGGTAGGACCGTCGGGGAGCGGAAAGTCTACCATAGCCCATCTTATTCCCCGGTTCTACGACGTCCAGTCGGGAGCGGTCAGGATCGGAGGCGTTGACATACGGGAGATGTCCACCGAATACCTCATGGACATTGTCGGTTTTGTATTCCAGGACCTGTTCCTGTTTAAGCGGAGCATTATCGACAACATCCTCGTGGGTAACAGAAACGCTTCCCGGGAAGAGGCAGCCGCCGCCGCGGGGGCCGCCCAATGCCATGACTTTATCGAAAGACTGCCCCGGGGCTACGACACGGTTATCGGCGCCGGGAACATTCATCTTTCAGGCGGGGAACAGCAGCGGATTGTCATTGCCCGGGCGATCCTCAGGAACGCCCCGGTTATCGTGCTGGACGAGGCGACCGCCTTCGCGGACCCGGAAAACGAACAGAAGATCCAGAAGGCATTTGAAAAACTCATGAAAGGCAAAACCGTGATCATCATCGCCCACCGGCTTTCCACCGTGCGGGGGGCGGACAAGATCCTCGTAATTGACGGCGGCAGGGTTGTTGAACAGGGCCGGCACGGCGACCTCGTGAATGCCGGCGGGCGCTACAGCCGGATGTGGGAACAGTACACGGGCGCCATGCGCTGGAAGCTTGGGGCCCGCGGGGTCCCTTCCCAAAAGGAGGCCTCCCATGTTTAACATAAAAAAAATCTTCGGCCTGACGGAAGAAGGCTACCGTGATTTCAAGAAAGGCGTTTTTGCCACGGTCCTCGCGAATCTGACGCTGTTCATTGCCTTCGCCGTGATCATTCAGACGCTTGTGGCGATTCTTAATCCCCTTATAACGGGAACCGCGTTTGACGCGATTCTGATATGGAAACTCTTCGGCGCGGGACTCTTCGGCGTACTGTTGTACTTTATCGCCGGCCGCAACGAATACCGCAAAACCTATTCGACAGCCTACGGTGAAGCGGAAAAGATCCGTATCGCGGTAGCGGAACATATCCGCAAGCTTCCGTTAAGTTTTTTTAACCGGAAAGATCTTTCCGAACTTACCACCAACATGATGGATGATTGTACTTCCGTTGAACACGTTATGAGCCACGTGACGCCGGGTCTGTTTGCCGATACGATAACCACGGTTCTGGTAACCGTTATACTCTGCTTTTTTGACTGGCGCATGGCCCTTGCACTTTTTGCCCCGCTGCCTGTTTCGTTCGGGATCATCTTTATCACAAAGAAGATGCAGGAACGGCACGGCCGCCGTACCGTCGAGGCCAAGCTTGAAGT
>JAISDG010000016.1 GCA_031265015.1 Spirochaetaceae bacterium
CAGGGCGGGGGATTCTTCCCGCGACAGCCGCGATGGGTTTAAGAATACGCCGGAAACCCTTGCCGGCAGACCGGCGATATTCCAATACCCCGTAACGGTCCCGGAAAACCATTCCGGCAGAACAGCCGGCTTTTCCCTGGCGTTTTGTCTGACAAGATCGGTGAACGCGCGGATTCTCATATCCAAAAGCTCGATGATTTTTTCGTTGACCCAAATTTGCGCATCGGAAATCGTATTGATATAGGCATAGTTAAGCATGACAATTTCCCGGCCAAAGGTTGTTATAGTACGCATTTTTGGCACGTCAATGAACCGCAGGAAACTGAATCGTATGGTGGCGTCCAGGGGCAGATAAGCGGCGCTTACGCCAAAGGCAAGGACCTTGGCGTTTTTTAGTGAATCGATCTTGGCCTTTAGCCGGTCCCGAAACTCCTCATTCAGCCTGATTTTACGGCGCAGATCCTCCTGTCCGGCGGCGGTCACGGAATTTTCGTCCAGAGTCAATTCCGGTGAATAAAAGGCTTCCGCCTCGCCGGAATAGTCGATGTACCATGTTTTTTGAAGGAGGGCAAAATCATCCGGCGTGATTTCTCCGGCGGCGTCCCCGGCAAGGACCAATACGGAACCGGCGGCGTCCTTGTCAACCAAAAAAGCATAATGAGACTTGGCTCCCAGTATATACTGAAAAAGGGCCTTGTCATTTTTCCGGTAGTATTTATCAAGGTAGGCCCTGAATTCTTCCGAAAACCCCTCGAAGGTCTCCGCGCCAAGATCCAGGGTGGTAAAAAACAGCTTGGGCGCCCCGGTTCTCCCGGGGAGATAATCTCTTTTTTGGTAGGTCCACAGTTCCACCGGATGCAGGGTTAAAACGCAGGTTTCCTCCCCCCTGGTAATTCTAAGTTCGCACTTTCCTTCCAGAATGTTAAAGTTTGGGATTTCATATACATATTCAGGGTCCCGCTCGTTATTGGTCCACCGGAAACCCCGGAGGCGGGTATCCAGGGAAACGGCGCGTTCCCCCGCTTCCGCGCCACTCCGCAGCAGAGAGCCGGAAGGAAAATACAGGGGAACCTTTTTGAATTCCCATTGGCTGTCAAAGACAGCCTTTGACCAGTAGCCGGTTTCCCCCTCACCGTTAACGCCCGCCACCCGCAGTTCCCGGGCCCCGTTCCCCTGCCCGTTCTGCAGTATCGTTATGAAGCGGCTGATCGCCGCGTTTCCCTCAAGCGGGATGCCGGGCTGTTGCCGCCAGTCTTCCGGCGGCAATCCCCATTCGGTAAGATTTGAAAAGTAGTTTGTTCCGGGTAAATTGGATTTGTAGGGGATATAGGTGTATTTAAAAAACAGAGGATCGCAGCCGATGATGTCAAAATCGGCGATACGGGTATACATTTCCCCCGCGCCGTTCATCACAAATATGGTGGACGCGCTTGCCGAAAGGGCTATGGACTTAAAAGCGCCCCGCTCAGGCCCCAGGTAATTCCGGCTAAAATCGCTTGGCAGCCCCGAATCCGCGTAACAGATCTCCTGCCCGTCCTCAAGCAGCATATAGGTAGTGGCGATTTCCATGGTTCCATTGTGGTGCTGGTTGCCGAAAGGGTCTTCGTAGTACAAGACATGGGCGTTTCGTTTTCCCAGGGCCCAGGCGGTATTGTTTATTGTGCGCCCGTCAAGGAAAAGCGGCTCTTCCACGGGCCAGCCCTGCCGGTCAAACCATATATTACCCGGACGGCTGATGATGCTGTCAAAGCAAAACCGGTAGAACCTGCCGTCTTCGGAAAGGGCGCACAGCTCATCCGCATCGGCGGATATATTTACGATTCTCTCCGGCTTTGAAAAATTTAATCGCCAAAAATTACGCGGAAGACCGGTCCTTTTAAAAAGCGTCCATTCCGCGGGTTCCTTTGTTTTGTCGATGCTTTTGTACCAGATCCGGCCGTCCCTGATAATATAGTAATGATAGGTATTAAAAGTCTGGGTGCGGGTCTTTATGTATACCGCCTCGGGGAAAATACCGTTTAGGTCCTCCTCTATCCGTTCCCGGGGGAAGCCGCCGGGACCAAAGGGCGCGTCCCCGGACACAGCGTCCCCAAACGGAGCGTTTGCGGAACGGCAGCTTGTTAGTAATACTAACGCCACAAAGGAAACATAGAACAGAAAAAGTGTTTTTTTAAGGTATACCCGCATAGTAGTTCCCGCCTATTCTTTTTTTCCCGCTGCCCTGTCCAGGATAGTCTGGTCGTTCCGCAGTTGGGAGTTTCCGGGGAATTCCCCCAGCCCCTCCTCCAAAATCCGCCGGGCCAGAGGATAATCCCGTTTGTTAAAGGCCGCGGCAAAGCTGTTGTGGAAATTCGTAAGCCGCCAGCGGTTTACGTGATCCCGCATCTCCCGAACCCTGGCGGGGGACAGCAGTCCCGCGGACTCCGCCGCGCCGATCCGTTCCAGAATGGCCCCGGCATCGTTGTCCTGCCTCATTCCGTTTACCAGGGCCGTAAGTTCCATATCGGCCGCAAGAGCCTCCAGGCGGCGGTGCGCCGCGCCGTCGTGCAGGGATTCCGTGTCCGCAAGAAAGCGGCGGGCCTCGTCAAACTGCCCCGAACGGCATAGTTTTGCGGTCCGGTTGGAAATAAGGGCGTCAATGTACTCCTGCCAGCGTTTATCGGTTCCGGCCCCGGTGTAGACAGGCTCCGCGTAGACGGCCCAGGCCAAACCCTCCTCTTCTTTCCCCCCGTTGAGGAGCGCGGTCCCATAGTTAAGAATCCGGTTGTTAAGGTCCTGTTGGGGATCGGTAAAAAAACCAAAGGCCCCCTGATCCCGCCTTCCCGCCAGCAGAGCCGCCCGGTTTAAGGCCAGAGTCACCGCCTCGGCATAGCGGCCCCGGCTTTCCGCCTCCACAATACGGTTGTGGAAGATCAGGGAAACCAGTTCCAGGGGACTGATGCCGGTACGGTCCCGGTAATTCCGGGCCGGCACGTAGGCAAAGCCGGTAAGCTTTCCAAACTGATCCTGGAATTCCCGGCGGCTGCCCGGATCAAAACCATAGGCGTTGGTAGTCTCCACATCCCAAAACTCATCCCCCCGGTAAAGACTGGCAAAGGCGTGGTCCCTGACCGCTACACCCCGCACATCAAGACCCTGGGACCGGGCCAGGATAAGGTAGAGGACCGCGGAGGACACACAGTTGTACCTGCCATTGTCCAGCAAAGTATCCAGCCGGGTCTGGGCAGCCGAATAGGAACGGAGAAATTTCCGGTGCATGTAGGAAAGAATATAATCGCCCCGGGCACTGGGGTCCGGCTCTGTCAGGAACGCGGCTTCCAGTTCCCCCGCCGCCCGCCGCAGGATGTCCAGGTAGTCCCCGGTCCGGGAATCCGCCGTCCCCGCTGTAGAAGCCCACAGAGCTATCTCCGCCAGATCCTCCCAGGAATAAGTTCCCCGCCGGACAAATTCCCCCGCCAAAGGGTCCGGCCGCAGGGAAGGAAAATTCCCCGCAGGGTTTTGAGCCCCCAGGGACCCGGAAAAGAGAACCAAACCAAGGATAAGCCCTGCGGCCTTAGCAGTACCCATGGGCCAAGCATAATCGCAGCCAATATCCGAATCAATGCCATGTTTTGCAAAGGCAGGATAAACATAAGAATCTTTACCCTCCTCTTTTGGGCGCATCAGACCTTTTAGGTCTGTGCTGCAAGGAATAGATTATACGCATCTCCATTTGGAGATGGGCGCATCAGGCCCTCTGGGCCTGTGCTGTAAGGTAAGGGTTGTACGCATCTCCATACGGAGACGGGCGCATCCCCGCGCCTGCGCGGGGACCGGGCTATCCGCTTGTATCTTTTTTGCCTGCGGCAAAAAAGGATACCGCTTCTATCCCTTGCGCGTTCCAGGGCTGGGGTTTGCGCTATGCGCAAACCCCGAAAACCCTGACGGGTATGACCTGTAAGGGCGGCGGTGAGGTTGTGAAGCGCAGACAGCGGGGGACGGAGTAGGGTATGATCACCTGGGGAGCGTGCAAATGAACGTGAAAGCAGGTGATGATGTTCGTTTCGTTTTTTCTTCTTATCGAGCCCTCTTAAAGAGTGATTACGATCAGTTATATAGTGTATCTAATTTTGTGGTATGATTTTGAATTGGCAGATGCAAGGCACCAGGACAACATCATTGCCGGTTGAATAATAGAGTTGTTCAATAACTTCAGTTATTGAACAACTTCCGCTGAAAAACAGCAGATTTAGCGGATTTCTTACAGAAACCCGCTAAATCTGCAAGACTTGTGAGACAACCAACCGGGTTG
>JAISDG010000019.1 GCA_031265015.1 Spirochaetaceae bacterium
AGCGCCGGAAACAGCGAGACGGAGATCATCGTTCAGCGGGCCGATATGCCTGTTAACGCGGGATTTAAAGAGCGGATTTATATTGACGGAAAACTGAAGCTGACTTTGACAAACGGCGGCCAGGGTAAAATTATTGTTCCCAACGGGCGGCATACGATCCATGCGGATCTGTACACGCTGACCACCGATAAACTGGAATTTACCGCCGAGTCGAAAAGTATGACCATCCTTATCACTCCCTATTCGGTCCATGATTTTGCCATAGAACAGGTAGACGGCAACGGAACTTCCGTCCGGATTGCGGAAAGTACTCCCCGGGTGCCCGCCCGGCCTGCGGACCCGCCTGCGCCTGCGGCACGGACCCAGCCCGCGGAACGGGCGCCGGCGCGGACCCGGGAACGGTCAACGGCACGGTCTTCAAGACGGTCTTCATCGTCCCGGTCTTCGGTCAACGCGAAAGGCATCGAAGGTTCCCTCGCCCGGGCCGCCGAAAAAATCATAGAAACGGTTCCGCCGAAATCAAGGATGGCAATTGTGTATGTTACCGCGGCGGACCCGGATGTGGCGGAATTTATAGCCGGCGAGCTTGAGTTCATCATGGTAGAGGAAGGCCTAACCCTTATTGACCGGAGCCAGCTGGATAAGATACGCCAGGAACAGAAGTTTCAGTTTTCCGGTGAAGTTGACGACGCCCACGCGATTTCCATCGGTAAAATCGCCGGGGCGGATGTGATCTTTACCGGCGCCGTTACCGGAACCGGCGATCTCAGGCGGCTGCGTATAAGAGCGCTGAGTACCCAAACGGCGCAGGTGATGGTAGCCGCCTCCGAAAGATATTAGCAGGCCCTTGGCAATTTCTAAAGTAAAGATTTGGAGAAAACAGCGTTCCTTCCGTTGGGAGTTAAATGCGAAGACGAGCTAAAAGAGCATTCTTTTAGCTCGTCTTTTTGTTTACCGGAAACCTTTTCACCCCGGCGCCTTACTTTCACCGCAGTACTTTTCATATACAAAAGATTTTAGTGATAGTTTTGTGAAATTACCTTGACATGTTCCCGGTTTCCGGCTGGTAATGCGTGGTCCGGATCCCCGGGCCGGCTGCCTAAAAATTCCGCGCCGCCGGTTACCAGCGAAAGGTCATTTAGTGAGCAAGCACCGTTTCCCATATTCAACCTCTATCCAGCAGATTTTGCCGCTCCGCCTCCGCGGCCTCGTGCATTTTCTCAAGCATATCCATGACGGCGTCTACCACGGCCTGTTTTTTATCTTCCACTCCGGCGGCTTCGGATTTATTCCGTACGTCTTCCCGGAAAGCTTTGCACCCCATAACCGGCCCCGCGGTAAGGCGGATTACATCCCGGCTGACAGAATCTTCCATCATATCGCCCGGGCGGACATGGAGCACTTCGCCGTTAACCGCCACGGGGCACATATAATCAAAGAGCCTGATATAGGAGTCAATTTCCCGGACTCCCCGTTTGGTGGAAGGATCCCCGGGCCGGTAGCGGGTACCGGAAGGGAATACCAGGACCAGGCCGCCTTTTCCTTTAATGCGGATCAGGGCCCGGGTCGCGGCCCGGTTGATCGCGGCGCTGCGGAGGAATTCTTCTTTGGTTTTTTCCGGGTCCAGGCCCTGGAGCGAACGGCTGGGGTAAATTACCAGCCGGGTATAGGCGCTGGCAAGGGCGGCTACGACGGGGCTGTCCTCGGTCAGCTTCATGCCCGCAATGGCTACCAGGGCTTCGGCAATGGGTTCGCCCCCCTCCTCTTTGCGAAGGAGGCTGTCAAAAAGGGTCAGGTCCATGTTGCTGTAGTGTTCCAGCAGGAGAAGGCAGGAATGACCTTCCTGTAAAAGCCGGAACAGTTCCCGGATGTTTTCCATACCGCCGATTCCCGAACCGGGCAGGACCAGTGCCTCTGTCATTTTATCCATCAGGGGGCGGATTTTTTTGTTTCCCCTCTGGTAGACATTTTCTTCGGTGATTTTGGCGGTTGCCGTTGAAAGGCTGACCGCTTCTTTGATGATATTCTGAAACGCGGTAGTCAGGGTTTCCATTGCCGCAGTATATCACAGGTCCGGAAAAAACGCTATTCACCCCACACCCGGACCAGTTCCGTTACCAGGGCGCAGGCGGCTTCCATGTCGGAAACCGGCGCCCATTCGGTAAGGGAGTGAAAGTTCCGGCCCCCGGTAAAAATATTGGGGGTGGGAATGCCCAGTTCGGTCAGCCGGGAGCCGTCGGTCCCTCCCCGGATGGGTTTGAGGGTAACGGCCACTCCGGTACGGCGGGCGGCTTCTTCCAGTTTGGACAGAACTTCCGGATGGCGGTCGATTTTTTCCTTCATATTGCGGTACTGGACTTTTGTATCCACCGTTGCCTTTCCGCCGGGAAACTGGGCTTCCACCGCTTTGGCAAACACCTCCAGCGCGGCGGCCCGTTCCATCGCCCGGTTAAAATCAAAGTCCCGGATATACACTTCCAGTTCCGCCTTTTCCAGGCCTCCGGAAATTTCCGTGGGGCAGTAATAACCGTAATAGCCGTCGGTGGCCTCGGGGCTTTCAGCCCGGGGCAGCATCACCGCAAAGGCCGCGGCCATCAGGCAGGCGTTAGCCAGTCCGCCCCGGGCCTGGCCCAGATGTATCACCTTACCGGTAAAAAAGATCCTGCTTACCAGGGCGTTAAAACACTCCGCTTCAAGTTCCCCCAGGGCGCCGCCGTCCAGGGTATAACAGGCCGCCAGATTCCCGGCGGCCGCGGAAGTTCCGCCGGAAGTTCCGCCCCCTCTGGCTCCAGCCGGACCAAGCAGGGCATTAATCGTTTCCAGGGGGAAATCCGGCAGTCCCTTACCGGTTTCTTCATCGGGAGAAAAGATGATGACCACCGGCCCGTGCTTTATTTCAGGATGGAGGGTAAGATATTCCGCGGCGGTCATGATTTCCGCAATTCCCGCCTTGTCGTCCGCCCCCAGGAGGGTTGTTCCGCCGGTATGGATGATCGTCTTTCCCTTTTGGGCGGCCAAATCAGAATCCTCCGCGGGATCCAGGACCGG
>JAISDG010000128.1 GCA_031265015.1 Spirochaetaceae bacterium
CCGTACTGCATAGCATCTCCGCCGTAAGATGTTTCGAGCTGGGCCGCAAACGCCGCCACATCTTTGACCTGGCCGTATGCTTTGTGATCATCCCAATATGGGTAGAATGTTTCCTGCCAGCCTCCGCCGCGGGTATAGCTCAATACAAACGACGCGAACGAGTCATCGTGCAGGCCCAGGCGGTCAAGCTGGGCCTGTGTCAGCGGAGCCGCGCCCTGGGGAGGTTTCTTTGCCAGCGCCTTTATCTCCATGAGGAATTCGGCATAGCGAATAACGATAGGTACGGTATCCGGCGTACTATCGAGCAATCGTTTGATGAGCCGGTAACGCAGCGCGCCCTGCTCCGGAGAGTCTATGTCTGTCGTTGGCGCGCCGTTTGCGTATTCAGGACGGTCTTCGCGTTTATAGGATCTGTTATCTACCATAACGTAGCCGTCGTCATTATGCCACTCTCCCCAGGGTCCGAGTATCCCGGCGGACAAAGCCTCCACAATATCGGCGTTTTCGGTAATAACCCTTCCGATTTGCTCAATATGCCGCAAATAGTTCCTTTCGATGACCATCGGCGTCCAATCGTCCGCGTATACGATGCGGAGGATGATTTTCATCCCAGCTTCCCTTACGACCCGTAATGCTCTGGAAAGTTCAGCCAAAAAGGACCGCGGCAGTTCGGGCGAGTCAATGTATTCGTTAAGGTATATGTTGCCGTCCAGCATCGTGACTCCGTCCTTACGCAAGGCGCGCAGCAGTTCAAGGTAACCGCCGCCGAAACGCCAGGAATCATATTCCGGATCGCTAAGCCACTCCGCGTAGTCCTCATCGAAATCCTGTGGATGAAGATAGTCAAACCCGGTAAAGTTCTCAAAATACCCCCTCCCCGGATTGGCTACGACGCTTGTGAAATCCGGCACATAGGAGAAAGCCCGCGTCTTCGAGACTGCCGAACCTTCGGCAGCCGTCATTGGAGGGAACAGCGTGACAGCAGCAATCAAGAGCGCTGCGGCGCTTTTGGCGATTCGATCAGGGTAAGGCGTTTTCATTTTTCTGCCTCCTGGCGGCACTGCGGCAAATCCATTAAATCTTATCTTCGGAGGTTTGCCGCGCAAAACTCCACACCGGGAATTGCCGCCTTAAAGGGGAGTTCCGCGTTCAGGGCGGCGATGCTGCCTTCTTCGTAACGATTGATTGCGCCGATGTTTGTCCGGAACAGGTTTTCCAGGGGCGGATCAAAAAAACGGTGATAACTTACGTCAAAGCCCGCCCGGAAACCCCGGCGTATCTTATGGGGAGACCCGATGCCCGGATCAAAGTATGCTATTCCTTCCCTGATACAGTACTCCATGGGGGCATAGTAACAGACCGCAAAGTGGAGGTCCTTCATGTCCTCCAGGGTTCCCCAGTAGCGGCCCCAGATTTTTCCGCCCCTGCGGAACATCATCGCCAGTGCCAGGGTACTGCCTGCCGGGTGTTTCGGGGCCGCGGTTGTTAAGCCGGCGGCGGAGGACGGGTTTTCCCAAAACGCTTCGGAAAAAACCGTCCGGTGGCGGAAACTTTCGGCAATGCGGCGGAAAAACGCTTCATTGACCCAGCGGGCATCCCAGGGCATGAATTTGTCGTTGGTCAGGGAATAAAGCTTAAAGATCCGGTCAAAGTATTCGGGACCCGCGTCTTTGCCTTCGACTATCCGCAGGCCTATACCCTGTTCCCCGTGACGGTGGTATTCTTTTCGGATGTTTTTACGCTGGTTCTTGTTAAAACATGCCAGGTATTCGCCAAAGTCCGTAAAGCCGCGGCCGTCCCGGGCGCCGGGAAGGGCGTTTTTCCAGGCAAAACGGGAATGTTTCCAGGGTGAGTACCGCCGCTCCGCCAGGGAACCGGGCCAGGAAGCCCAGGCGGGATCGGTAAAGAGCAGGTGCAGGCCCCGGATGCCGTTGTTCCGGCACAGTCCTTCCGCGGCGTCAAGCAAAACCCTGTTGAGGGGAATGGGATCTTCGTCCCGGGCAAAGAGGAACCGGTAACCCTCCGCGGGAGTAGCGGGAACGGTTCCCACCAGTTTGGGATACCAGGAACGGCCCATGGAAGCCGCCGCTTCCGCCCAGAAATAGTCCCATACAAATTCGCCGTCGCTGTGGTACTTCAGGTAAAGGGGAGCAGCGGCCAGGAGCTTGCCGCTGTTCCAGAGAGATAAATGCAGGGGATGCCAGCCGCTTTCCGGTCCGGCACTGCCGGATGTCTCCAGAGCCGCAAGCCACTCCCACTCCAGAAAAGGCAAGGTCTCTAGCTTTAGCTGAGACCCGGTTTCCGGTTGAGACCCGGACTCCTCCATGGTCAGACTGTTCCACTGGGCGGGGGAAAATTCCGTAATGGAGACGGCAAGCTTCAGGGTATAGGGTCCTTTATACCGCAGCTCTTTCATAAATTACAGGGGAATATAACCGGATTTTTCTATCAGGGTCTGGCCCTCCCCGGAAAGGATCCACCCAATAAGGGCTTGGGCATTTTCCCGTCTTACCCGGGCCGCCGGATCCTCCGGTTCCACCGAATCCTCCGGGTTCGCCGGATCCAGGGTGACGGCATAAAACATGTCGCTGAACGGATAGGTTCCGTTACGGATATTTTCCCCGGAGGGGACAATGCCGTTAGCGGAAAGAATCTGTATGTCGTCATCGGGCGACATAACGGTGGCAAAAAACAAAAACGAATAGCCGATGGCATTGTTAAAATTACGGTAGGCCGCTACCTGGCGGATCATGCCGCCCATGCCGCTGGGAACATCTTCCATGCGGGGTTTTATCAGGGGCGTTTCGCCCATGACCGACTGCAGGATAGTTTGGCTGCCGGAATTTTCGGGCCGCTGGAAAGCCCGGATGGGCTGATTTTTCCCACCCAGTTCTTTCCAGTTCTTTATCCGGCCCGAATAGATCCCCCGCAGGGCCTCTTCGCTGATATCGTGGACGGGATTTTCCCGGTGCGCCAGAACAACAAAAGCTTCCCGGCCTATGGGGGTCAAAACAAATTCCCGGCCCCCGGCCGCGGCTTCTTCAAGCTGGCTTTTTGAAGGCCTGGCGCAGAAAATAATGTCCGTATCCCCCCTAAGCAGGCGGTCGTAAGCGTCGGAGGTGCCGGAACAGCGCATGATGTCGTTTCCTTCGTAAGGGGAGTACAAGTTGGGTTCTTCGGGGATTTCCGGGTAAAGGGCCCATACGAACGAAGCGTATACCGGATACAGGGCGGTAGCCCCGTTCAGCCGGGGAAGTTCTGCCACCGGAAGGGTTTTGAATGTCTGTAAAGACGCCTCCTGTTCCAGCCGGGCCGTTTTTGAATCCCGCTGAAAGGGGGCATAATCGCCCAGGTAGAACCGCTCCTTAACGGAAGCAAGGCTGTGCTCGTACGTCAGATTACCGATCAGGATAACCACCACAAGGCCGATAAGCGCCAGGGGAACAAATACCTTTTTTGATCCTCTGTTCCAGAAGATCAGGGCGCATCCGGCGGATCCGTAAAAGAGGGCCAGGAGGATCAAAAAAAGCACGGAACCGGAGAACATCACAATTACCAGCAGGGGAAGAGCGCCCAATACAAGGGCGGTGACGGCAAGAATAGTAAGGGCGCGTTTGTCTGCTTTTGTAGCCATGACGCCAGTATAGCAGAAAAATACGGCCGCTTACAGGTCCCGCATACGGCCCGAGCGCGGCCCGGCCCCGAAATACCTCATTACTTAAAACGAGGTATTTCGGGGCCCTTGACCAAAACCGGGAAACCGGGCATAGTAATATATACGCCCAGATGGTGGAATTGGTAGACACGCTGGTTTCAGGTACCAGTGCCTTCAAAAGCATGGAAGTTCGAGTCTTCTTCTGGGCAATTCCTTAGATTTACGCTGACCGAATAACGGAAGCTGTATCACACGAAAACTCCCGAAGTACACAGCAAGGTACATTGATACCAAGCGTTGCTCTGGGAAAGGAAGTGATATACGTCCGTTGAAACTCCATGCGTCCTACTGTGTTTACCATAAACAGACTAAAGCCGGGTATTTCTGGTATATCCGTTATTGGGACGAAACAAGCCGGAAATATGCTCACATCCGCTTCCCCCTTCACCACCTATGCGCCGCCTTGCCGGGCCGGTAGATAGGTAGCGGCGGCCATAGAAAATCACGGCCCCGGACCATGCCGGGCAAGCACATAAACCCCGGATATTCTGAAAATCGGCGTAAATCCTCTTGACATTAAATACAAAACATATTACAGTTTACTCATGCAACTGGAAAGCGTTGACTGAGACGAGGCCAAGAACGAGCTTAACAAACAGGAACATGAGGGCTTGAGTTTTGAGGAAGCACAATATGTTTTTGCCGATCCCGAAAGAATTGAACGCCTGGATCAAAGTAAGGGAAATGCTTCCGGAGAAACCCGGTGGCAAACATTGGGCATGATAGGGAAGGTTCTTTTCGTAGTCTATACGGAACGCCTGGCCAACAAGGCGGAACGGAGAAGCTACAATGGCTATTATTTCATCGACAATAAGGGTTGGACAAAAACCACCTAAAGAAGTTATCAAGCGGATCAAGGAAATCGCAAAAAAGCCAATTCACTATACGGAGGACTGCCCGGAATCTACGCCGGAAGCCCTGG
>JAISDG010000151.1 GCA_031265015.1 Spirochaetaceae bacterium
GGATGATCCGGCGCCAGCTCCAGGGCCGCGTCGTAATAGCCAATGGCGGTTTCATAGTCGCCCTGGTCATGATAGCTTACCCCAAGCCGGACCAGCTCTTCCGCTTCGGGGCTGAGCGCATTGCCGAAGCTCCCCGGCTTTAGTTCCGGCTCCGCAGGTTCCGGCCGGCTCCCGCAGGCCGTCAGGGCCGCGGCTAAAACCGCCGCCGCCATTACCGGTTTTATCAAAGCGCTCCACCGGCATCGTTTACAGGTATCCATAGTTTAGGTTCTCCATCATCCCCTTTAGTGGAATTCTCCCCAGCGTTTGCCCGTTTCCACGCTGACCCGCAGGGGCGCCTTCAGCTTAACGGCGTTTTCCATTTCTTTCTGAACCAGCCGGGCCGTTTCCGCCGCCGAATCTTCGGGACACTCCAGAATCAGTTCGTCGTGGACCTGCAGCAGCAGCCGGGCGGGACTTTTGGCCGCGGCAAGCTTTTTATCCAGCTTGAGCATCGCCGTTTTAACAATATCCGCCGCGGAACCCTGGATGGGAGTATTAACCGCGACCCGCTCCGCCGCGGCCTTTTCCGTCCGGTTCCGGGAGGTAATCTGGGGGATATACCGGCGGCGGCCCAAAATCGTGGACACATACCCCGTTTCCTCGGTCCGCTCGATAAGCTGCTGGATAAAAAGACTTACCCCCGCATAGGTGGCAAAGTACGCGTCGATGAACGCCGCCGCCTGGGTCCGGCTGATTCCCAGCTCGTTGGAAAGCCTGAAGGCGCTCATGCCGTACATCACCCCAAAGTTGATAGTCTTGGCCAGGCGGCGTTTATCGGGGGGAACTTTTTTTTCGTCGTCAAAGCCGAAGATCAGCGCGGCCGTCCGGGCATGGACGTCCACGCCGTCAATAAAAGCCCGCATCAGATTTTTGTCCTGGGAAAGATGGGTAAGCACCACCAGCTCTATCTGGCTGTAGTCGGCGGAAACCAGCACATGCCCGCTCCTGGCCGAAAAGGCTTCCCGGATACGGCGGCCCTCTTCTTCCCGGATGGGGATATTCTGCAGATTGGGCTCCCTGCTGGAAAGCCGCCCCGTGGCGGTTCCGGTTTGAACAAAGTTGGTATGGATCCGGCCTTCGTCATCGGCCAGATTTACCAGGCCGTCGATATAGGTGGACTTAAGCTTTGACAGGGTCCGGTGCCGGAGTATCAGCGCGGGCACCGGATCGGTCCGGGCCAGTTCTTCCAGCACATCCACATCGGTAGAATAACCGGTTTTGGTTTTCTTCCCCGGCTTAAGTTTCCGTTCGGTAAAAAGCACCTCCCGCAGCTGTTTGGGGGAACCCAGGTTAAACTCGCGGCCCACCATGGTCCAGGCCTCGTCCTGAACTTTGTTCATCTCCGCGTAGAGTTCCGTCCCGTACCGGGTAAGGGTATCCTTTTCTATCCCGATCCCCGCCCCTTCCATCTCCGCCAGTATCGGCAGCAGGGGCATTTCCAGTTCCAGAAAAAGCTTCAGCGAATCGGCCCGTTCCAGCCGGGGCCCAAGGAAGCGCATCATCCGCAGGGCCAGGTCGGCGTCTTCGGCGGAATAGCGGCAGGCCGTCTCCAGGGGCACCTGATCAAAAGTACCGCCCTTGGGGACAATGGAATCGTACTTGATCGCCGTATAGCCAAAGTGCTGGGAGACAAGGGAGTCCAGGGCATAGTTAAGCCGTTCCGGATTGTCCACCCAGGCGGCTACCATGGTATCCCAGATCCGGCACTTCCACCGTTTGATACCCCAGCCCCGGCTGACCTTGTAATCGTACTTGGCGTTATGGGCCACAACAATCATTTCGGGATCCGCCAGCAGGGGGGCAAGCAGTTTCCGCGCCGCCCCGGGATCGATAAAAGGAGCCCCTGTGCCCTCCGCCTCCGCGTGGGCCGCCAGGGGCGCGTAGAACGCTTCCCGGGGCCTGAGCGCCAGGGAAATCCCGATAGGCCGGGCGTTCCAGGCGTCCAGGGAATCGGTCTCAAAGTCCAGGGCCAGGAGGCCCTGCTTTTTTGCCGCCCCCAGCAGGTCCGCCAGTTCCCGCTCCTCCAGGATCGTTTTGTAGGATCCTTCCCCCAGGAGGGAAGGATCCGGGGGCAGCACCGGCAGGCTGCCCATTGCCGGACCCGCCGGACCATCCGGCCCGGCGGCTCCGTTCGACGCGGCGGCCCTGCCCGTTTCGCCCTCCGGCTTCTTAACCCCGGGGTCAAGGAGCCGGGCGCTCTGCTGAACCCCTTCCCGCATCAGCACCTCCGCCCCGGCGGTGCGGTTCAGGTTTTCTATGGACAATTCGTCTATGCCCTGACAGGACAGGGGGACGGCACATTCCAGGGTGATAAGCTTTCTGGCGAAGTAGGCGCTTTCCTTTCCCTCGGCAAGCTTTTTCCCCACCGCCCCTTCGATACCCGCCAGGGCGCGGTAGATTTCGTCCAGCGAACCGTACCGGGCCATAAGCCGGACCGCCGTTTTTTCCCCCACCCCTTTAACGCCGGGCACATTATCGGAAGCGTCCCCGATAAGGGAAAGAAGGTCCAGCACCTTGTCCGGGGAGACCCCCCACTCGGCCTTAACCTCCGCAGGCCCCGTAAGGCCGTAGGGGTTGCCGGCAATCGTCCCCGCCGCGGCCTGTTCCGCCCCCGCCTTCTGGGGCCGGAGCTGGTACACCCCGTCCCCCACCAGCTGGAGCAGATCCTTGTCGGAAGAAAGGATATAGCACTGCCGGCCCTCGGCTTTGCAGCGCAGAGCCAGGGTAGCGATAATGTCGTCCGCCTCGTAGCCGTCCAGCCGCAGGACCGGAACCCCCAGGGCGGTAAGGGCTTCTTCCACCAGGGGCACCTGGGTATGGAGATCGTCCGGGGCCTTTTGGCGGGTAGCCTTGTAGGCGCCGTACAGTTTGTGGCGGAACGTGGGAACCCGGGAATCAAAGACCGCCGCCAGCCGCAGGGGCCGCCGGGGTTCGGGAAGGGCCGCGCCGTCTTCCCCCGCCGCCGGGGCCCCCTCGTCGATAAGGCTGACCAGGGTCCGGGCAAAGCCGAAGAGGGCCGACACATTCTGCCCCCGGGCGTTCCGCAGGGGCCGGGACAGGAAGGCAAAGTAAAACCGGTAAATCAGGCCGTAGGCGTCAATAAGATACAGAGGAGGGAGGGGGGACATACTTCCAGTATACTGTGAAAACTCCCCGGCAGGAAGCCCGGACACGGACCTGTTGTTTGAAATCTTTGCTTTTGCCCGTGAGGTCCGTGAGGGCGAACCGAAGGTTCGTTGTGGTAAAGAATTCAACCACGGACCATACGGACAGACACGGACCTGTTGTTTGAAATCTTTGCTTTTGTCCGTGTTGGTCCGTGAGGTCCGTGGTTATTTTGAATTCGGAATTCAACCACGGACCAAACGGACAGACACGGACCTGGTGTTTCAAATCTTTGCTTTTGTCCGTGTGGTCCGTGAGGTCCGTGGTTATTTTGAATTCGGAATTCAACCACAACGAACCTTGGTTCGCCCTCACGGACAGAACGGACGTTCAGGTTCAAATCTTTGCTTTTGTCCGTGTTGGTCCGCGAGGTC
>JAISDG010000177.1 GCA_031265015.1 Spirochaetaceae bacterium
GGTAAGTATCTCCCCAAAACGGAAAGATACAAGGGAAAGTAAATACTCCGGTGTTACCGGGGAAAAGAGAAAAAAAGTCGGCTAAAGACTTGTCCGATGGTTGACTTTTTATAGGAGAAATTGTATGAAAGAGCCAAAGATTCTGTTTATTCCCGTCATCATCGCCGTCATCGCCCTGCTCGCTTCCTGCGGTATGAGCAAGGGCGCGCTGGAGCGCGGCGTTGCCTCCCGGTTTCAACAGTTCCTCGACACCGACAACAGCTTGTCCGGCTACGGCATGGAAGTCGAAACGGTGACGCTGGTCAAATCCGGCTCCCACAGCTACAACGGCTATGTAACGGTAGACCTTGACGGCGAAAGCCACGACATCGGCGTTACCGTAACGGTGGACGGTTCCGACTTCATATATGAAACAACGCCCTTTGCCTTTGGATTCCTTGTGGAAAAAGCGGTGGGCGATTTATTTGATCTGGAATCGCTTGATCTGGAATCGTTATTTGACTGGTAGAAGGGGGCTCCGCCCTTACAAAAAACCACCCGCCGTATTATACTTATGGCATGGCCTATGAAGTTACCGCCACCCGCCGGCGGCCCAAGACGTTCGACGGACTGGCAGGGCAGGAATTTGTCAGCTCTACCTTAAAAAGCTCGCTGGAACAGGGAAGTATAGCCCACGCGTATCTTTTTTCAGGCCCCCGGGGCTGCGGAAAAACCAGCGCCGCCCGGATACTGGCCCGGTCCCTGAACTGCGAAAAAGGCCCCACCCCCGTACCCTGCGGGATTTGTTCCGCTTGTCAGGAGATTGGCCGGGGAACCAGCCTTGACATCATTGAAATAGACGGCGCTTCCAATACTTCCGTAAACGATGTGCGGCAGATCAAGGACGAAGTGCTCTTTCCGCCCAATTCGGGAAAGTACAAGGTATACATCATTGATGAAGTGCACATGCTTTCCAACAGCGCCTTCAACGCCCTGCTTAAAACCATTGAGGAACCGCCGCCGTATATTATTTTTATCTTTGCCACCACGGAACTGCATAAAGTGCCGGCCACCATCAAAAGCCGGTGCCAGCAGTTCGCTTTCAAGTCCATTCCCGTGGACACTATCCAGCGTATACTGCGGGATACCTGCGGCGAAATGCACATCCAGGCGGAAGACGAAGCCCTGTTCTGGATTGCCCGGGAAGCTACGGGAAGCATGAGGGACGCCTATACCATCTTTGATCAGGTGGTTTCCTTTTCGGGAGGGAACATCCGCGCCGCCCTGATCAAGGAAACCCTGGGCCTGGTGGGCCTGGAAGAACTCAACGCCCTGGCCGACGCCTGCGCCGGCAACGATACCGCCGGCGCTTTCGAAGTGGTCGACCGTCTTCTTGACGCGGGAATTGCCATAGAACAGTTTGTGATCGATCTGGCGGGCTATTACCGGAGCCTGATGCTGCTCAAAGCGGGGATCAAACGGGAATCCCTGCTGGGTTACGGCCCCGACCGCTTTTCCGCCAAAGTACGGGACAAGCTGTCCCTTCTCCAGCTGGAAGAGGGCCTTTCCCTGCTGCTGGGGGTCTACCGGAATATCCGCTACTCCCTTTCGCCCCGGTTCGAGCTGGAAACGGCGGTATCCAAACTCTGCTGGCTTGATCTGTGGATTTCCCCCCCGGAACTCCGGTCGGCGATAGAGGCGGCCCGGTCCGCGCTGGGTTCCGCGTCCGCATCATTCGCGTCCGCCCCGCCGCCGTCATCCGCCGGTCCCGAATCTCCGGCGGGCCCGGCGCCGGACGGCGCGGCTCTCCCGGCAGAATCGTTTATGGATAAACCCGGCGCTTTTACCGAAGGGTTTAAGCAGGTTCTGGCCCAGCGTTCTTTGGAAGGAAAGGACGGGGAACAAAAACAAAACATCAGCCAGGACGCGGAACTGGTCCGTCAGGTCTTTCGGGGTACCGTCGTAAATCAGGATGGAGAGCGGTGAATATCAACCCCTTTGAAATTTTAAAAAGCGCCCAGAAAATTCAGGAACAGGTCGGTTCCATGCAGAATAAGCTCGGCTCAATTTCCGAAACCGGTTCTTCCGGGGCCGGCATGGTGGAAGTTGAATTAAGCGGAAAGCTGGAAGTCCTGGCGGTACGGATCAAACCCGAGGTGGTGGATCCCAATGATATACAGATGCTTCAGGATTTGGTGGCCGCCGCTTTTAACCAGGCGACGGAAAAGGTAAAGGGAAGAATTGCCCGGGAAGCGGAATCCCTGACCGGCGGCCTGGGCGGCCTGGGAATCAATCTGCCCTTCGGCGGGGTTCCCTGAACGTGGAAACCGCCTATCCCGGCGCTTCCCGCTTTAACGCCATTGACCGGCTGACCGCGCTGTTTTCCAGGCTCCCCGGACTGGGGAAAAAAAGCGCCGGCCGGCTTGTGTACCATATCCTTGACGCGGATCCTTCCTATGCCCGGGCTTTGGGCGAGGAGCTTCTGGCCTTTCACCAGGCGGTCAAGCGGTGTTCCATCTGCGGTTCCTATACCGAATCCGATCCCTGTTCCGTCTGTACCGATCCGTCCCGGGAGCCGGTACTTTGCGTGGTAGAGCGGGCCCAGGATGTGCGGGTGATTGAAGAGTCCCGGGAGTTCCGGGGCCGCTTTCACGTCCTTGGAGGGGTCATTGCCCCCCTGGAAGGAATAAACCCGGAAAACCTCTCCATCGGGGAACTGGTAGTCCGGGTACGCCGGGAAGGGACAAGCGAAGTGATCCTTGCCATGAATCCCACCGTGGAGGGGGATACGACCGCCCTCTATATCCAGAAAATATTAAAGGATTCGGGAGTGGAAATCACCCGGCTGGCTTCGGGTCTTCCCGTGGGAGGGGATCTGGAATACGCCGACAGGCTGACCCTTTCCCGGAGCTTCCGGGGCCGGGTCCGGATGTAGCCGGCCCCCGCCCGCAGAATTTTTTTTACCGAAAAGTTGAAAGATTGGCCGGAATTTTACCGCAAAGCCGCATCGAACCGAAGGTTCGCAGTCGAAAAAGTTTAGGGGTGAACCGATCCTGCGGAACTGACGCGGGAGGATGGTATATCTGACCCTTGCGCGAAGGACCGGGGCGATACTCATGACTCGGTCAACTATTTTTCTTCCTGTTTGTGAGATTCGTGGCTATATTTCTGGGGCAAAAAGGGAAAGCATTTTTCTTAAAGGCGGGTTATATTTACTATGGATGTTATATGGGATACCGAAAAGAACCGGGTAAATATTAACAAACGGCATTTGCCTTTATCGCTCGGGGGGGCTGGTTCTTGATGATATACAGCGTATTGAACGGCATGATGATGAGCATAGTACGCCGGAAGAGGATGGCAGACTATCGGGCTTGCCAGAAAAGTCCTCTTTACGGTTTATACGGAGCGGGGGGAATTACCCCATATTATTTCCCTCCGGTTAGCGGATGCGGAGGAAAAGAGGCTATACTATGGCGAACGAGATTTACAGGCGGGCGGCTGGTTCCAGGTTAACCCATGAGGAAATGGCGATGTTGGAAGAAGCGGAGAAATTCCCGCCGGCGTATGATAATGACTGCCCAAAAATGACGCCGGAACAACTGGCGCAGTTCAAGCCGGTTCATTAC
>JAISDG010000211.1 GCA_031265015.1 Spirochaetaceae bacterium
TGCAGCGAGAGCCGCGCCCGGCTTTCCGTCCTGCGGCCCCTTATCGGCATGGACAAGGAAGCCATCACCGATCTTGCCAAACGTTTCGGCACTTACGAAACGTCGATCCTTCCCTACGCTGACTGCTGCGTCCTCTTTAGCCCTGTCCATCCGGTACTGCGGGGCGATATCCGGGAAGCCGGCGAACTTTACGAAAAACTGGAATTGGGATCGCGGACGGAAAAATCAGGGCTTTTGTACGAAGCGCTCAAAACCGCCGAAGTTACAAAATGCGGTTACTACACGGCTTCAATCAAAACGTAGAAAACACTTCCCGCAGTTCAGGGAACCGTTCCTTAAGCTGTTCCCGGGCCCGGCGGTTATAGTCGTCGTTTCCGTCTATGTTGGCGCTTTGATAAACGGGGGGCTCTACTCCGTGGGAAAGCATGGTTTCCACCACCGCGCAGACCAGGGCTTCCATGATAACCGCCCCCACTATGGTGGAAACCGGCGCTATCGCCCAGCTCTTTCCCGGAGGCTGCAGCAGGGCGTCTCCTTTGGGGCCGCAGGTATCCAGCACTACATCGCACAGTTCGTAGAGTTTCTTGCCGCTCTTGTCCCGGGGGCTTACCCCTTTGCTGTGGTTAACATTGGTCATGCCGATGGTAAAAATCCCCCGCTGTTTTGCCCCCAGCGCCATCTGAACGGGCACCGCGTTTCTGCCGGAATTCGACACCAGGATCAGTATGTCGGCCTTTCGTATTTTTGTGGTGGAAAAAATAATTTCCGCCAGGCCGTCGGTCCGTTCCATCAGGGTGGATTTATCCATATCCAGATCCACTGTCAACTCATGGGGTACGATGGATTTAGCCTGAATCAGCCCCCCGGCCCGGCTGAACACTTCTTCGGCCAGGACGTGGGAATGGCCGGATCCAAACACATAGAGGAGCCCTCCCCTTTCCAGCCGCGGCGCTATCTCTTCCGCGGCTTTTTGTATGGCCTCCGTCTGGGTTTCCTGTATCGTATTGATCAGGCCGTGAATCTCCGTAAAAAAACGTTTCGCCAGCATATGTTTCCTCCTCAAACCGAATGTTTTTGACTGTTTACTTTTCTCCGAGGCCGCTTTCAATAAAAGCCACCAGGGAATCTACCGCCTGCTGTTCGTCGGGACCTTCGGCGGCCAGCTCCACAGCTATCCCCCTGCCTATCCCCAGGGACAGCACAAAGGCAATGGATTTGGCGTTTACCGGATCGTCTTCTTCGTCTAGCCGCCGGATGGTTATTTTTGACGTAAACTTCGCCGCCGCGTGGACAAAGTCCGAACCCGGCCTGGCATGAAGCCCCGAAGCGTTACCAACGGTAACCGTTTTCCTGTACATCTAGCTCTCCTCGTTTCCGCCCTGCAGGGCGAATTGTTTAAGATGCCGTTCCACCTCCGCGGCCGTAGCGCAGCGCAGAACCTGACGGGCCAGTTCTTCCGCCTGTGCCAGGGTAAAACCCGCCAGGGTACGTTTTACCCTGCCCAGGGCCGCGGCTCCCATGCTGAGTTTTCTCATCCCCAGCCCCACCAGGGCCGGAACGGCCAGGGGGTCTCCCCCCAGCTCACCGCAAATACAGAGGGGCTTGCCCGCCCCGGCAAAGGCCTTTACCGTTTCCCCGATAAGCCTGAACAGGCCCGGATGCCAGCTCTGGTAGTACCTGGCTACCGAGGGGTTCATCCTGTCCGCGGCGCAGAGATACTGGCACAGATCGTTGGAACCGATGCTGGCAAAATCAACTTCCGCCGCGGCTTCTTCCGCCACCAGGGCAATCGAGGGTATTTCAATCATAATGCCGGTTTTAAAGGAGCCGCAGGGACAGCCTTCGCTTTCCAGTTCCCGCCGTACTCCGCCGATAAACTCCTTTGCCTCCCGGATGTCATCAAGGGAACCCACCATGGGAAGCATAAGCCAGAGTTCGCCGTACACGGAAGCGCGAAGGCTCGCCCGGATTTGGGTCCTGAAAATTTCCGGATGGCTGAAACAAAGCCGCAGCGCCCGGTTACCCAAAAAGGGATTGTCCTCAACGGGAAGCCGCACGCTGGCCAAGGTTTTATCTCCCCCTATGTCCAGGGTTCTGAGGGTAACCGGCCGCTTTCCGAACCGCTCCAAAACTTTCCGGTACAGAACAAACTGTTCTTCCTCGGAAGGCAGGGTGTCCCTGCCCATGTAGAGGAATTCGGTACGGAACAGCCCCACCGAATCGGCATAGTCCGCATGGTCCAAGTCGCCGGCATCGGCAATATTGAGCCCTGTGTCGATGCGTACCCCGTCCGCGGTAAAGGCTTCCCGGCCCCGAAAAGCCGCCGCCGTTTCCCGGTCTTTACGGAAACGCGCTTCCCTGCGTTTATAGACCGCCGCCGAGGCTTCATCGGGATCGAGCAGGACGGAACCTTCGTCTGCGTCTACCGCGGCAAGCTGTCCGCTGCGGACACAATCCAGCAGTCCGGATATGCCCAATACCGCGGGAATCCCGTAGCTTTTTGCGATAATTGCCGAATGGGAAGTTGCCCCGCCGGTTTCGGCAAGAATAGCCTGGACCGTATTCCGATCCAGGGCGGCCGTGTCCGAAGGCAACAGATCATGGGCGGCAATGATCACGGGACTGTCCGGCATTGCCGTGCCGCTCCGGCCATACCAAATCCGTAAAAGCCGGCGGCGGACATCTTCAAAATCGGCGGCCCTTTCGGCGATAAGCGGATCCTTGACCCGCCGAATCATGCGGAGAAACTGTTCGTAAGCGGTAAAAATAGCCCAGTCCCCGCACCAGCGCTCGTTGAGTATCTTATTCAGGATTTCTTCGTTTATCGCCACATCGGTAACAATATCCTGGTGGGCGGCAAATATTTTCGCTTTTTCCGGATCGTCCTTTTCCAGGCTCAGTTTAAGGGTTTCCAGTTCATCCAGGGCGTTTTTCGTAACTTGTTCGTAACGGCTCCGCTGTTCCCCCTCCTCTCCCGGCTCGCACAGGGATTCTTTGGGTTCCGGTTTAAAGGGGGAGTATACGTATATTTTACCGACAGCGATTCCGGAAGAAACGCCTCTTCCCGTCAACGTCATGAAGCGTATTTCGCGTCCAGTTCCAAAAGTTCTTCCGCGGATTGTACGTTCCGCAGTTCGTCGCACAGCGTCTCGTCGGTCAGCATCTTCCAGAGTTTTCGCATGTTTTTCAGATGTTCTTCGTTATCAACGGCCGCCAGGGTAAAAAACACCGAAGCGTCCTTTTCGGGATTGTCGGCGTCAAAGGATACCGGCTCGGCAAGTTTCATAAAGGCAATAGCCGTACCATGGGCGTTTGCCGAATTTTTCATTGCATGAGGCAGGGCAAAACCGGGCATAAGTACGATATACGGCCCGTGCTCATGGACCGCCCCGATAATTTCATCCGCATAACCGGGATCAATTATCCCTTCGTCTATCAGCAGTTTACAGCTCTTTTTTATCGCGTCTTTCCAGTCATCGGCTTTGTCGATAAATTGAGCGCGGTTTTGTTCGATTATTTCTCTAAACAGCATTGTCCAGCCCTATAAAACCCATAACGCTTCTGAATCCGGCAGTCCCGGCCGCCGAATCTTACTCCTTACATAAAATTTTTATTCAGTACCGGGATACTTTTCCCGGCGTTATTGGACAAAGCCGAAAATTCCCCCGACAAACCGGGCTATGGGCCCAAAGAGGGAAAAGTCGTTGCCCCCGAAAATAAGCATCCAGTTCTGGATGGTCCCGGAATAGACAATGGCGGATACACCCACAATGGCCACCATGACGACGGCGGCGCAGATGGTACCGATAACGCAGCCCCGGAATCCTCCCTGGCCTTCACCGATAACCGCCGCGGCGCCGCACTCAAAGAAAGAGGTAATAACCAGCGGTATCAGCATAACCCCAAACACGTTCAGGGTATTGCAGATAAGCACCAGGATAGTCGAAACGATCATCGCCACGATAAAGCCGATGATTACCGCGTTGGGCTTGTAGTTAAAGATTACCGGGCAGTCATGGGCGGGAATGGCGTTGGGCACCAGTTTGTCGGAAATGCCCTTAAAGGCGGGCACTATCTGGCTTATCAGCATACGAACACCGGTAAGCATGACCAAAAGGCCCGCGCCGAACCGGAGCCCCTGGTTAACGGACTGCATAACCAGGTTATTTTCCGCCAGGGATGTGGTGATAATACCGACCACAATCCAAAGGATAAAAATCACAATGGCCCCGATGATGGAAGCTTCCCGGAAGAAAGAAAGGCTCGCGGGCACCTTAAGATCTTCGGTGGATTTGCTTTTGTTCCCCGTTTTACTTGCCACAAAACCCGAAACCAGGCTTAAAATCCCCGTGGGATGGCCCAGGGTAAAGCC
>JAISDG010000225.1 GCA_031265015.1 Spirochaetaceae bacterium
GGCCGCCAAATTATTGATGATTGTGTAGATTTCATGTTTGGCCCCCACGTCAATGCCCCGTGTCGGTTCGTCGAGAATGAGGATCCGGGGATCGGAAAAAAGCCATTTGGCCAATACCAGTTTTTGCTGGTTGCCGCCGGAAAGGTTCCCCGCAAGCTGTAAAATCGACGGCGTTTTGGTATTGAGCTTTTTACAGTACTCCTCCGCCGCCAGAATCTCCTCATGTTCGTTAATAAGGCCGCCCCTGGAAATTTTTTCCAGCTTGGCCAGGGTGGTATTTTCTTTGACGGTCCCAATCAGCACCAGGCCGAATTCCTTCCGGTCTTCCGTTACATAGGCAAGGCCCTGCCCGATTGCCTTGGGAATTGAATTGAGGTTCACCTCCCTGCCGTTGATCAGGATTTGCCCGCTGATATTTTCACCGTAGTACCTGCCGAAAATGCTGGTAGCCAGTTCGGTACGGCCGGCGCCCCCCAGGCCGGCCAGGCCTACCACTTCCCCGGCGCGCACGGTAATATTCACCTTGTCCGCTTTTTTCTGCTCGGGGTTGTCGGGATTATGGACCGTCCAGTCCCTTACCTCAAAAATAACATCCCCTATGGCGCTGGTTCTTGCCGGGAAGCGGTGGGTTATTTCCCTGCCTACCATCCCCTTGATAATCCGGTCTTCGGTAACGGATGACGCCCTGCCGGCGGCGTCCCGTTCCACCTGCAGGGTTTCAATGGTTCTTCCGTCCCGCAGGATGGTGATGCTGTCCGCCACCGCCGCCACTTCGTTGAGTTTATGGGAAATCAGCACCGATGAAATGTTGTGCTGATCCCGAAGTTCCCGCAAAAGCCGGAGTAAATGTTCGCTGTCCTTCTCGTTAAGCGCCGAGGTGGGTTCATCCAGAATAAGGATTTTGGCGTCCTTTGCCAGGGCCTTGGCGATTTCAACCAGCTGCTGCTTGCCCACCCCCAGCTTGTTTACCGGCAGATTGGGGTTTTCATCCAGCCCCAGCTTCCGCATATATATAAGCGCGTCATCCCGCGTTTTATCCCAGTTAATAATGTTGTATTTTGCCCGTTCGTCCCCGAGGAAAATATTTTCCGCGATGGAAAGGTAGGGACTGAGGGCCAGTTCCTGATGGATGATTACGATGCCTGCCTTTTCACTTTGTTTGATGTCCGCAAAGGCGCAGGGCTTGCCTTCAAACACAACTTCCCCCTCATAGCTCCCGTGGGGATATACGCCGGACAAAACTTTCATCAAGGTTGATTTTCCCGCGCCGTTTTCTCCCACCAGGGCGCGAATTTCGCGCCGGTTTACCCGGAGATTAACATTGTCCAGGGCCGTCACTCCGGGAAAAGTTTTGGTGATATTTTTCATTTCAAGCAAGGCCGCCTGATCAGACATAGGGGGATACTCCTTATTGCGAAATTCAGGGAAAACCAAGAAAAAGTAATTTAACCGCTCAGGCGAAAAAGGAAAGAGCTTAAGGAAGCATTAAAGTATTCCTTCTCTTATCAGCCTTCTTCGTCTTCGCGGTTCATTTCTCTTTAATTCCCGTAATCCCTGTAATCACCTGTCCTTTGTTGCAGCTTAACCAAAGCGCTACAGGCCAAGGGCCTCGGCGGTATGATACCCGGTATCAATCACCGCCGACTGGACATTGTCTTTGGTAACGATGACGGAATCCAGCAGCAGGGACGGAACTATCTTGGCGCCGTTGTGGTAGCTGGTGGTATCAAGGCCGGTAGGGGTCTCACCCCGCATGAGGGTGTCTACCAGGGTAACCGTGGCGGCGCCCAGGGAGCGGGTATCTTTTAACACGGTGGCATACTGCTCTCCGGCAAGGATGGACTTAACGGAGGCCACGATACAGTCCTGGCCGCCCACGAGCGGAAGCGGTTTGCCGGGAGTGCTGCCGTACCCGACGGCTTTGCAGGCTTCCAGGCACGAAAGGCTGATGGGGTCGTAGGGGGACAAGATCCCGTTGAGTACCACATTGCCCGAGTAGTGGGCAGAGAGCAGGTTCTCCATGCGTTTTTGGGCTTCCGCGGCGTCCCAGCGCAGGGTGCCGATGACGGCCCGGTCGATCTGGCCGGAAGGTACTCTCAGTACTCCCCGATCGAAGTAGGGTTGTAACTTATCCATAGCGCCCTGATAGAACCCGACGGAATTGTTGTCGTCCGGGGAACCGGCGAACAATTCGACAATCACCGGATTCGCGGCGGAGGCATCGTCCAGCTTGAGGCCGGTAATCAGAATATCTCCCATCTGGCCGCCGACTTTGTAGTTGTCAAAAGACACGTAGTAGTCCACATTGGGGGACTGCATAAGAAGCCGGTCATAGGAAATGACGGGAATATTGGACGCGGCGGCATTCTCAAGCTGGTTGGAAAGGGCCGAACCGTCGATGGACGCGATAACCAGGATTTTTACCCCCTTGGTGATCATGTCGTCAATCTGGCGGGTCTGGGTGGCGATGTCGTCATCCGAATACTGTAAATCCACGGTGTAGCCCAGATTTTCCAGCCCTTCCTTGACCGCGTTACCGTCTTTAATCCAGCGCTCCTCCGACCGGGTGGGCATTACCACGCCGATGAGCCCTTTCCCGGCCTCCCCCGCCTGGCCGCCGCCTTCTTTTTGGCAGCCGACAAAAGCGATCCCCGCGGCCATGACCAGCGCCAAAACCGCCATCAAACTCTTTTGCTTGCAGTTCATCTTTTCCTCCGTAAAAAATTGGTTTACGTGAACGCGTACTGTGCGTGTTCGTTCACTTTGCGTTAACGAACACATTTTATAATGGGAATTTGCGGCTGTCAAGCTTTTTTTT
>JAISDG010000006.1 GCA_031265015.1 Spirochaetaceae bacterium
CCGGCTCATTGTCCTGTTTATCCGGCTCATCACTCCGTTTACCGGCCGGTTTGCCGAAATCTCCGGCCTTTGCATGTTTATACACTTTATTATCAAAAAATGCAAAGAAAATGCATAAATATACTTGACATTTTTTGACGTTTTAACGATAGTAACCTAAACACTTTCGTTTTGGAGGAAGAATATGAAAAAGGAGATACTCCTGAGGACGATCATCGTGTTTTGCGCCCTGGCCCTGGCCGCCGGTTTTACCGGCTGCGGCCCCAGGGAACAGACCATCAAGATCGGGTTTAGCATTCCCCTAACCGGCGATAATCCCATGGTCGGGGAAGGATCCAAGAATACCGGTGAGATTATCAAAGAGGCGATTAACGGCGCCGGCGGGCTTGATGTGGGCGGAACCCAATACAAGCTTGAGTTTATCTACCTGGATAACGAACTGAAGGCGGAGAACGCCGTCCTCACCGTTACCCAGCTTATCGATCAGAACAAGGTCCTGGCGGTCATCGGGCCCCAGGGTTCCGGCCGGGCCATTCCCGCGGGGGAAATCTGTAACGACCGCAGGACTCCCATGGTTTCCGCCTGGTCCACCAACCCGGATACCACCAAAAACAGGCCCTACGTGTTCCGGGCCTGCTTTATCGATCCCTTCCAGGCGCCGGTAGCCGCCCGGTTTACCAAAGATAAGTTCGGCGTCTCCAAAGTGGCGATTCTCTACAATGTAGAAGACGACTATTCCAAGACCCTGGCGGAACTGTACCGGGATTCCTGGAACTCGAACTACGGCGAAGTGGTTGCCTGGGAAAGCTTTGGTCAGAAGGATCAGGATTTTAACGCCCAGCTTACCAACATCCTTGTCTCCGGCGCGGATATCCTCTATGTGCCGGTGTATTACAACTTCCTGGGAAATATTGTCCCCCAGGCCAAGGCCCTTGGCTGGGACAAGCCAATCATGGGAGCGGACGCCTGGGGTTCCGCGGATCTGTGGAAGGTGAGCGACGGTTCGGTGGCGGGGTATTACTTTACCACCCACTATGCCGCCGCCGGAGCGGTGGGCCAGACCAGGGAATTTATCGACACCTACAATGCCAAATACGGATATATTCCCGATGACGTGGCGGCCCTTACCTACGACGCGGTTAACATTGTCCTCGAGTCCATCCGGAACGCGGGAATTACCGGGAACCTGGAACGGGACAGGGACAACCTGAAAGACGCCATTGCCGGCCTTAAGAACTTTGAAGGCATCACCGGAAAAATGAGTTTTACCCCCGACGGCGACCCCCAAAAAGAGGCGGTGGTAGTCAGAATCAGCGATTCCGGCGAATTCGTCTATGAAGCCAGCCTGACGCCCTAGGTTTCAAAACTACGGAATTGACGGGGTTTGCCGCGGCGGTTTTGCGTGAACCGCTAAACGCCGCGGCAGCCGCCGTTTTTCCCCCGTCGCCGCGTTTCCGGCTGCCGTGTTTTCGGCAGTACTACAACCAGGGAGGTAAAACGTGCTGGGTCTGTTTTTGCAGAACATCTTTAACGCCCTGCAATGGGGCAGTTTTTATTCGATGATCGCCCTGGGGTACTGTCTTGTCTACGGGGTTTTGCGGCTTATCAATTTTGCCCACGGCGATATTTTTATGACCGCCTGCTATATAGCTTTTTTTATTGCCGGCGCCCTGCTCCTGTCCCTGGGGGGCGGGGGCTGGGTGGTTTTTGCCCTTACCATGGCCGCCACCATGATTCTTACCGCCCTCCTGGGGGTCACCATAGAGCGGGTGGCGTACCGGCCTCTGCGAAACAAGGGGGTAAACCGGCTCTATGTGGTGATCACCGCCCTGATGGTGGGGTACATCCTGGAAAACGGGAACCTGGCCGTCCTTGGGGCCAACGCCCGGCGTTTTCCCACCCTGATTGCCGAACAGGTAATACACCTCGGCCCTGTGGTTCTGACCAACCTTAAAGTGCTGGTCATTGCCGCCGCGGTAACGGTATTCATCATCCTCCAGCTTATTGTGCAAAAAACAACCTTTGGAATGGCCATGCGGGCCATCAGTTACGATAAATTCGCCATCCCCCTGATGGGTATCCCGGTAAACCGGATTATCACGTTTACCTTTGTCCTGGGTTCGGCCCTTGCCGCGGTCGCGGGGATTCTGTTCGGCATGTCCTATCCGGTGATGGACCCGTACATGGGGGCCATCATCGGCTGGAAGGCGTTTATCGCCGCGGTAGTGGGAGGAATCGGCGATATCAAGGGGGCGTTCCTGGGCGGTTTTATTCTGGGCTTTATCGAGATTTTTATTACCGCCGTTCTTCCTTCCAGCTTTAAGGATCTTTTTTCCTTTGTGATCCTCCTGGTGATCCTGGTACTTAAGCCCACCGGGTTCTTCGGCGTGGCGCGAAGCACGAAAATTTAGGAGCAGTTATGGGCGCCGCTAAAAAGTACAATTTCCTGGTTTTTGTGATCGTCATTGCCGCCATTGCCCTGCTTACCGCCCTCTCCACGGCGGAAGTCCTTAATCAATACATCCAGACGGTCATCATGTCCATCGGGATCAACATTATCTTTGCCGCAAGCCTTAACATCGTGAACGGCTATATGGGGGAATTTTCCTGCGGCCACGCGGGCTTTATGGCGGTGGGGGCCTATGTTTCCTCGATACTGTCGATGATCCTGTTTACGGAAAACAAATTTTCCGGCGATCCCCTTCTTCCCCCGGAACTGTCGATTGTCCTCTTTCCCGGGGTTATCGCT
Source organism: Spirochaetaceae bacterium (assembly GCA_031265015.1). Taxonomy (GTDB): domain Bacteria; phylum Spirochaetota; class Spirochaetia; order Treponematales; family Breznakiellaceae; genus JAISBN01. The sequence goes on from JAISDG010000006.1 coordinate 2,750, forward strand.
GTTGGGGGGATCGCCGCCGCCGTTGCGGGGCTGCTGGTGGCCGTACCCTCGTTCAAAACCAGGGACGATTATCTGGCAATCATTACCATCGCGTCGAACTATATTATTATGACGGCCATCAACAACCTGGAAGTGGCCGGCGCGAGCCGGGGCCTGATGGGCATGAAGAACACCATCCGGGCCATGTCGTCGGTGGTCCCCATCGCGTGGATGCTCCTGTGGGTGCTGCTTTTTGTGGCCCTCAGCATCCTGGCCATAAGCAGGCTGATGAATTCCGTGCTGGGAAAGGGGATCTCCACCATCCGCTACGATGAAATATCCGCGGAGATCATGAGCGTTAACACCAACAAGATGAAGCTGCTGGCGTTCTGTTTTTCTTCCGGCCTGGCCGGCGTGGCGGGGGGGCTTTTTGCCCACATGCTGGGTTTTATCAACCCCGCGTCATTCAACATCATGAAGTCTACCGAAGGCATGGTCATGGTGTACCTGGGCGGCATGGGAAGCCTTTCCGGCTCGGTGCTTTCCGCGGTGTTCTTTACGTTCCTTTTGCAGGTTCTGCAGCCCCTGCAGATCCTGAAATGGGTCTTTATCCCCCTGCTCCTGATTTTATTGATGCAGTTCCGTCCCGAAGGGCTGATGGGGAACAAGGAGCTTTCGTATTTTCTGTCCCGGTTTAAGCGGAAGGCCGGCGGGGGCGCTGCCCCGGAAACCCCTTCCGGCGCGGGCGGCAAAGGAGCGGGAAAATGAACGTGAATACCGGCGGCGTTTATCTGGAAATCAGGGATCTGACCCACCGCTTCGGGGGGCTCCAGGCCTTAACCGACATCAATCTGACCATCAAAAAAGGCGAGATCCAGGGGCTTATCGGACCCAACGGAGCGGGAAAGACCACCGTCTTTAACCTGGTATCGGGGTTTTATGTTCCCACCCGGGGGAACATCCTGGTGGAGGGCCGGCGGATCAACGGCCTGAAGCCCCACGAAATAGCCGCGATGAAGATAGGCAGAACCTTCCAGAACATCAGGCTCTGGAGCGAGATGACCGTCCTGGACAATATCCGTATCTCCCGGCATTGCCGGCTGGGATATTCCGCGGCGGACGTGTTTTTCCACACCCGGCGCTACAGGGAGCGGGAGGCACAGATTACCGCCGCCGCCCGGGAACTGCTGGAAGTGTTCCGTCTTGCCGGTGTAGCCGAAGAGTACCCCAAAAACCTGCCCTACGGTATCCAGCGCCGGGTGGAAATTGCCCGGGCTCTGGCGCTGGACCCGGACCTGCTGATGCTGGACGAGCCCGCGGCGGGGCTTTCCACCTCCGACGTGGCGGACCTGATCGACTATATCCGGTGGATCCACGAAAAATTCCGCCTCACCATCTGGATGATTGAACATCAGATGGAGGTGATCATGACCCTGTGCCAGAATATCACGGTTATCGATTTTGGCAGGGAAATAGCCCAGGGGACCCCCGATGAAATCCGGAACAATCCGGGCGTAATCAAAGCATACCTCGGCGACGGGACCATCTAAAGGAGACTTGAGCCATGCTGCTGGACGTTCAGAATTTAAAAGTTTCCTATGGGAATATCGAAGCCCTCCACGGCGTTTCCTTTAACATCGACAAGGGCGAAATTGTTACCCTTATCGGCGCGAACGGAGCGGGAAAGACGTCCACCCTTTTAAGCCTGGCCAGGCTTGCCAGGCCGGAAGCGCCGGCAATTACCGGGGGCGACATTATCTATGACGGTAAAAGCATCCTTAAAACCGAACCCCACACCCTGATTCAGAACCACCTGCTGGCCCTGGTACCCGAGGGCCGGCATATTTTCGGCAATCTTTCGGTCCAGGAAAACCTGCACCTGGCGGCCTTTCCCCACCGGCACGATCCCCGCCGGGCGGAAATCGTGGAAGAAACCCAGGCCCTGGTGTTTGAGCTTTTTCCCCGGCTTAAGGAACGGCGCAGGCAGCGGGGGGAGCTTTTAAGCGGCGGCGAACAGCAGATGCTGGCGGTAGGCAGGGCCCTGATGACCGGTTCCGGCTTTATCATGCTGGACGAGCCTTCCATGGGGCTGGCTCCCAAACTGATGTACGAAATGTTCCGGGCCCTGCGCCGCCTGAACCAGGAAAAGGGGATCACGATCCTGGTGGTGGAACAAAACGCCAAGGTAGCCCTGGAGTTTGCCGGCCGGGGCTATGTCCTTAAAACCGGAGAGATTATCGCCAGCGGCGCCTCGGAAGAGCTCATGGCCAACCCCGATGTAAAGAAGGCCTACCTGGGGGGATAAACCCCTAAAGGCTGTGATACAATCATTTTAATGAAGCTGCTCCTCCATACCTGCTGCGCTCCCTGTTCCGTTGCCTGTATCGCGTCCCTGCGGGAAAAGGGGATCGAGCCGGTCCTCTTCTGGTATAACCCCAACATCCACCCCTTTACGGAATACGCCGGCCGCCGGGATACCCTGGTACGGTACGCCGGAGATCTGGGACTGGAGCTTATCATGAAGGACGAGTACGGCCTGCGTCCGTTTATCGCCGGCTTATGCCGCGGCTTAAGCCGGGGCGGCGGCCAAAGTTCCGGCCCGGCCCGGGAGGCCGGCGGCCCGGAACTGTTTGAAAAGGAAGCCGGGAACCG
>JAISDG010000035.1 GCA_031265015.1 Spirochaetaceae bacterium
CTGGGGGACGCGGGGGACCGGATCAACGGCAGGGATTTACCGGAATGTCCCCGGAACATTATCCAGCTGATTGCCGATTACGGGGCCAATATTGCCCGTCTTTACCGCCAGCAGCTGAAAGAAATTGAAGATACGGTGCTGGGAACCGCCCCGGGATGAAACTTTGCCCCGTCATGGTTCTTTTGGCGGCGCTCCTCTCCGCCGTATCCTGCGCTTCCTCCTCCGTCAGGGCGGAAGAGTACTACGCGCTGGGGGCGGCGTACTTTGAACTTAAAAAATATGATGAAGCGGAAAAATGGTTTAACCGGGCAAAGTTTTACCAGGCAACCCGGAACGCGTCGGAATACCATCTGGGACGGATAGCGTTTGAAAAAGGCGGCTATGAGAAAGCGCTCGTTTATTTTGAGCGGATCCTTGCCAGGGATCCGGAAAACGTTACCGCCCTCCGGGCGGCGGCCTATGCCTGCATAAAAACGGAGGAACTGGAAAAAGCCCGGGAATGGTACCGGCAGGTTCTGGAACTGGTTCCGGAAAGTTATGATGAGGGCTTTAATTATGCCCTTGTGCTGATGGCCCTGGGTGAAGCCGAAACCGCCGAACAGGTGCTGGTCAAGTACAACAACACGGAAAACCCCGAAGCCCTGTTGCTTTTGGCCAGGGCGCAAAAGCAGCAGGGAAAACCGGAAGCCGCGGACGCCTATACCGCCAGCCTGCTTAAAAACGACGATGCCGCCGTGCGGGCCGAATTTGCCGGGTACCTTGAGGAACAGGGGCTTGCCGGCAGGGCCCTGGAAGAGTATCAGCTGGCCCTGCAGGGCGCGGCGGAAGACAAAAAAGCGGACATCCAGGGAGCCATTGACCGGCTGGAAGGAAAAGAACCCGCATCCGTTCCGCCGGAATCCGTCCCGCCGGACGGAGAAGCCGGAGAGGAGAGCGGGAGTTCCCTGCGGGATCCTAGAAGCTGACGGTCAGGGTAGTGCCGAAGTTCAGCATAAAGTTCAATGAATCCGCCTGATTATCCCGGTGAACGGTCAGTTTAGCGAAGCCCGTCAGGGTTAAGGTCCCCAGAATACGGACCAGCGATTCATGGCCCAGAGCGGCGCTGTAGACGCCGTAATCGCCGGAATGATCGATAATAAATTCCAGCGATTCCCGGATGAGTTTTTCGTATTCGGTGTTTGCCAGTTCGCTCAGGGCGGGAAAATACTTCGCCCCGGAAAGTTTTCCCATTCCCGCGCCGTAAATGGCGGAGAGCAGCGTTTTTTCCCGGGGGATAGTCCATATCACGGCGAAGCTTTCTATCCAGCCCGAATATGCCACTGTCAGGGTATTGTTCAGGGCCAGTTCCGCCCCGTGGAAGCCGTATACCCCGATGTTCTGTTCCGCCTGGATGCGCCACAGGGGATCCTCGTTCCGGGGAACGGAAATGATTCCCGTCAGGGAATGGCGCAGCTCGTCGTTCTGGTAAAACTTAAAAACCGGGTATACTCCCATGGCGCCGAACATGTTAATCGAAGAAAAGCCCAGGCCGGAACTGACGGTAAACACGTCAAGCCGGGTATCCAGGCGCTGTTCCATGTTCCTGTCCATCTGGGTAAGAAAACTGACGGGAACGATCAGGGAGAAGGCGTCGTACCGTTCGGGAAACAAAAGGTTCAGGGCAATCAGTTCGCGGAAGCGGGTGTTTTCGGAATCCATGGTATAATTGGAAAGGGTATTGTCCATGGCGGAATCCAAATTTGAATCAAAGAGGGAAAAGACCGGCGCTTCCCTCCAGAGGGGCGCGGTATCGTAGAGGCTGCTTCCGTACTGGCTTATGTCGTCCCCGATGTTATCCCCCGCGTAGACCATGCTTCGGGATATGTCCCGCTGGGATCGGAGGTTCCCCCTGAGAGAACCGAAGGTAAAGGGGACGTCGATCCGGGCGGTGGAGGCGGACTGGGTTATGTCCATGGGAACCGATACGGCGCTGTTTCCCTCAAAGGAAAGTTCAAGTCCCGCGGGAAGCAGGTCAAGGGAAAAACCCGCCCTGCCCCGGGCATTGCGGTTCTGTACGGCGCTGGTTGGGGAATCCTCCCCGGAATCGGGAACCATGGCGGTCCAGCTTTGGGCCCAGGTTTGCCCGTAATTGGGCATCCAGGCCAGGACGTCGTCTGTTTTTTCCGTATACCCCAGGTTCCCTTCCAGGATAAACCCGGGATGCCGGTTTTGTTCCGCGTTTATTCCCGTCGATGCGTTCCAGTTGCGGGAAAGTCTTTTATTCTGGTAGGTTATGACCGATGAAAAATTGCCGGACAGGAAGGTTTGCAGTCCCAGGGAAAGGGAATGGTTCATGGTTTCATCGTAGGGGGCGGTGTTAAAGGTTTCGGAAATTGAAAGGGGGCCGAAGGACCGGGAAACGCCGTGGCCCGCGCTCCAGTAGGAGCTGTCGTTGGATGTCATGAACGACAGGTTCCCCGAAAGCCGGGTATCCAGGAGACTTATTTCCCCCCGGGACCTGGACTGGAGGCCGGTAAAGGTTTCCGCCCGGGAGTTAAAGGGATCCCCCCGGGCGGCGCTTTCCAGGGCCGTGTTGAAGGCCGCCCCGGACAATACGGTCCTGTCCCCGACGCTGACCAGGGCCTCCGGGTGCCTCCAGTCCAGGGTTGCCCCGCCGTTGATCCGGTATGAAGGGGAGGGGTCTTCCAGGCAGATTTCGTCGATCTCAAAGGATTTTTGGGTATCGGGACCTGTACCGGAACCAAGGCTGGTAAAGAATACCGCCGCGTAGCCGGACTGGCCGCTCACGGCATAAAAATCGTCCCCGGAGCCGCTCTGCCGCAGCGCGGCGGGCCGGTAATGGATAGTCCCCGGATATTCGCGGCCGTCTATTTTTATCCGCTGGGTTTCGCTGCCGTAGTCGATTTGGACTTCGTACCAGCGGTTTTCGGTAAAGGGGGTTGGCATGGTTACTTCCAGGGCGGTCCTGTCCGGGTCGCCGTAGGAATCGGGTCCCCGGGAAACCATAAAATGAAAAACCGAGCCGGTGAGGTTGCTGTTTCCTTTTATGTAAAAACTTGCCGTCCGGTAATTGGAAAGGGGAGCGGAAGCGGTTCTGCCGTCGGCTCCCGCGGAACCAATGCCGTCCCATTCAATATGAAGTACGTTATTGATGCCGCTTTCATGGAGCCGGCCGACTTTTTTTGTATGGAGGGTTGATCTCATTTCCGTCGCGGAAACGGTATTGCTTACGGTGTCCGGCGCGGATTTAATCTTACCGCTATCAACCATAATAGCCCGCCAGGAAGCGCCCATCACGATAGGCTTGGCTACCAGGACCCGGCCGGAAAAAGAAGCGGGGATGGTATCGGTATTAATAATGAGGATCCTCATCTGGGTAGCGCCCTGCAGTTTTCGCCGCATCTCATCGGTCAAGGTAATAACAATATTACGTCCGTCACTGTAATCGTTTTCAATGCCTAGCCAGGAAGAAGGGAGGGACGTGTCGTAAAAAAGCGGTGCTTCAACCATAAGGGCGGAATTTTCAACGCCGCCGGAACCTTCTTCCGCCAGGGAACCGAACTGGGCCACTACCAGGATCTTAGGGATTGACGTGTCAAAACCGTAAAACCGGATCGGGACCACAATGGCTGTGGCCTGTTCCAGCAGTTCCCCGTCCCGTCCCAGAGGGGCCTGGAATCCGGTCCACTGTCCTGAGCCAAGGGATTCAAATTCAGCCACAAAGACATCGCTGTCCAAATCTTTAACGGGGTAGGGTCCGCTCAGCCCGGAAACTACCGGACCGTTCCATTCGATGGGTTTCAGTTCCGAAGAACCTAAAAAATTGGTTTCCCTGTAATTCCGGTAGGTAAGTGAAATCCTGTTGGAAAAAGTGACTGATGGTATTGTAGGTACGGGAGGGACGGATGACGAAGGAAAAACGGGGGCCACCTTCGAGGGCCGTTCCGAAATAAACCCCGCGGTGGTGGAGACGCCCATGACAATCTCCGAATTGCCTTCCATGCCGGCCACCCGGTAGAGGCCCGTGGTGTCGGGCTGCTCAAAGCCCAGGCCCAGGGAAAGGCTTGTTTTAAGGCGGTCGTAATTCCAGGACGTTTTGGCGCCGAAACCGACCGTACCGGGGCTGGAAGCCCCTTCCTCGGTGTACGCTTCCTTTGATACGTTCCACCGCATGCCCAGGGCCGCTTCGGCGCTGAAAGGGCTGTCCTCCGGGGTATAAACGGCGCCCACCCCCGCGGCCAGGCTTCCCAGCCGCCGTTCTTCGCTGCGTTTCAGGTAGGTGACGCGGATTACTTCGTTGAAGCCCACGGGACTTGCCAGGGTTACGATACCGCCCCCCGAATCGTAGCTTACCTGGGAATCAAGGATGCCCCCCCGCCAGACCTGGACGGAGCCGGGAATAACGTCGGTTCCTATGGTATACGCCCCGGCGGCGCCGTAGTTGATAAAGCGGATCCGGATGTCCTCGGTAAAACGCTGGGTTCCCGGCAGGTAGAGTTCGGGGTAGTCCCCTCCCAGGGGCCACAGGGTTTCGGGAGCGCGCCGGTCCCTGCCCCCGGTCCCGGCGGTGACAATTTCAAAGACCTCCCGGCTTGTATCGTCGCCGGTAATAGAGTAGAGGCCGATGTCCACCGGCAGGGTTAAACCGGTGACCGGGAAGATTTCGTAGCCGCTTACCCGCTCCCCGTTGGAGAGCCGTATCAGGGCCGCGTCTTCGGTGTTGTTTGACGGCGCCGCATACCGGCTCTGCCGTTCAAAGGGGGAAAAGGTTCCCGGCTCGTAGATCACCAGGGCCGGAGCGCCGGCGATGCTAATTGTTCCGGGTACATCAGGAACTGAGGGGTTTTCTCCCGGCTGGGGATACTCCCACAACTTAATGGTCATGCCCGAATCGAAATGGTTTTGGACGTCTCCAAGAAAGTTTGTACCAGGAGAGGGAACCGCCGGGGGCGGCGGCAGAGTACCGCTGTAATACGTCCCCAGGTTCGGCGTACCGCCGAGATAGATTCCCGGATAGCTTACCGCCACCATCCCCGGCGCTTCCCGGACCAGCTCCACCACGCCGTACCGGGCGCTGACGGCGTACTCGCTGGGATTGGCAAGCCGCCAGCGCCGGCCCCCGCCGC
>JAISDG010000059.1 GCA_031265015.1 Spirochaetaceae bacterium
GCGGAAAGCTTTTCTTCCGCCTCTTCAATGGCCGCCATGATCTTCGGCTCATCCACACAGATGATCCCCTTGATATCCGCGGCGTCACAGCGGTATACAATGTCCTTGGACGTCAGAAGGTGGGTGGCGGGTATGGCGACGGCGCCGATCTTGTGGAGGGCCAGCAGTACCGGCCAGTATTCCCAGTGGCGTTTTAAAATCAGCATTACCGGATCGCCGGGACCGGTTCCCGCCTGAACCAGCACATTGGCCGCCTGGTTGGAAAGCCTGTATAAATCGCCATAGGTAAAAGAAGCCTCCGCCCCCTTTTCATCACACCACACCAGGGCCCTGTCGCCGGGTTTGGTCCGGGCCAGTTCATCCATGACATCCCAGGCAAAGTTAAAGTTATCGGGAATATTCACCGTATAGTTCTGATAAAAGTCCTCGTAGGAAGTAAAGTCTTCCCTGGGTAAAAAACGTTTCAAGAGTCCGCACATCCGCTGTACCGCCTTTTGTTAGTCCGCAAAACTAACGTGTTTTATTCGCAGTGGGGTCTAATACCCCGCCCTTTTAGGGTGGGGAGGTTCATAGATCCTTCATTGTAAAGCGCTGTTAAAGCGCTATCGTCCAGACGCCGCCTAAAGCACCATCGCCAGGAATCTGGCCCGTTTGCCCCCCAGGGCCTTCATGCCGTGGGGTTCGTTAGAATCGTAGTAAATGGCGTCCCCCGGACCAAGTTCTTCTTCGTGGCCCCCCACAGATATCAGGAGCCTGCCTTCCAGCACATAGTCAAACTCATGTCCCGGATGGGTGTTAAGGCTTAGGGGCTTGTCTTCCGTTTCGGGATTTGCCTCTACCAGAAAGGGTTCGCCTTTTTTGTTGTGAAACTTGTAGGCCAGGTTCCAGTAGTTGTACATGGGCCGGCGGCTTACCTCCGGGGCCTTTCCCGCCCTGGTGATACAGTAGGTGGTAAGCCGTGAAGGCCTGCCGTTGATAAGCTCCGCCAGGTCCACCTTAAACCGGGCGGCAATTTCCACCAGGGGGCCGATGGGAAAATCCTTTTCCCCCGATTCCCACTGGGCGTATTCGGCGCTGTCAAAACCCAGCTCCCTGGACAGTTCTTCCCTGGAAATTTCCTCAATTTCCCTTAGTACCTTTACCCTGGCAATAATATCCCTGGCTTCTTCCGTCATGCCTTCCTCCTTATGATTTCCTCCAGCCTTGGGATAAGCTGATCCGGAAAGTCTTTTTCAAAAAAATACTGATACTGGTACTTTGCCTGCCGGATAAGCATTTCCAGGCCGTTCAGGATCCGGCAGCCCGCCGCTTTGGCCCGCCGTAAAAAGGCGGTCTCTTCGGGATTGTAAATAAGATCCATCACCGTTTCATGACCTTTAAAGTGATACAGCTCAAAAGGATCATCATCTATGCCGGGGTAGGTTCCCACCGGCGTGGTTTGGATTATAATATCCGAATACCGCTCCATGGTATCAAGGGCCTGGCTGTCCAGCCCCCCCCACTTGTACCGGTACGCCAGGGACAGTTCCCGGGCCCGGACCGAATTACGGTTCAAAATAAGACCCCGGCCCCCAAGCCGGTATATTTCCGATACCGCGGCCCTGGCCGCCCCGCCGGCGCCGATAACGGTAATTTTCATGCCCCGGAAATTCTTTTTTCCCGTAAAGTGCAGCAGGGATTCTGAAAATCCCAAGGCATCGGTATTGATTCCGTCCCAGCCCGGGGAGTGATCGGCCTTGATGGTATTACAGGCGCCCATCTTCCGGACAGTATCCGAAACGCTCCGGAGCCGGGGGATAATTTCTTCCTTGTAGGGGATGGTAACCGACGCTCCGGCAAGGCGAAGTTCCGCCGCCAGATGAAGAAAATCATCCAGGCTTTGGGCGGGAAAGGGCACGTAGACCGCGTCGATCTTTTCATGGCTGAATACGGTATTAAAGATCCGGGGACTGAAGGTGGTTTTAAGGGGGAAACCCACTACGCCATAAATTGTTGTCCTGGGGGTAATATCCCGAAAGCGGTAGTGCTTTACCAGGGTTTCGGGATCGAGCTGGCCCGGAGCGGCCGGAAGCAGCTCCGGGTCGGAGGTGTAACTTAAAAAGGATCCCGCGGGGGCCGCAAGAATTCTGGCGTTGGTCCCCAAGTCTCCCATGCAAAGGATTATTTTTTCCATGTCCGCGGTTTCTTTGGCGGCCTGGTAGACCTTGATCACATCCCCCAAATCCCGGGACATGACCGCCAGCTTGGCGATTTCGTCCCCGGTCCGGGCCAGGCCGCGGATCTTTTTCGCCATGTCATCATAAATGCCGTTCATATTGTGGCAGGACCGGATAATTCTGGTACCGAAGGTTCTGGCGGCCTCTTCCAGACTCGGTACATCTATGTCCTCTTCCAGATCCACATAGGCAAAGTTCCGCCGCCGGTCCACTTCGGCAAAGGCCAGTCCCCGGGAAAACAGCGATATCCGGGATCCTTCTCCGCTGTCAAAGTAACCGCCGTCGATTCTGCGCCGGATGGTCAGAATCACCGGCAGGCCCGCCTGTCCGGGAAAATCCCTGATCAAAAAGCGTTCGTCCGGATCAAGACAGTCCACCCGAAGCTCGGCAACATCGATATATCTGCGATACTTTTCTATTGCCGCCAGATTCCGGGAAAGGGTCTTCCCGGTCAGGCAAAGACAAACCCTGGCCATGGAAGCTCCTAAAAATCGGAGCGGTAAATATAAATTCCCGCAACCCGTCCGGAAGCATCCCAGTTTACCCGGAGCATGACGGGCCAGGCCTTGCCGGGCAGCTGGAAAAGGGTATACCCTTCAAAATTACGGCCTTCCCCCATCACCCGGCTGACCGCCGCCTTGTTGTCGCCGTCTTTAATGTTGTACGCGGACCGGAACATAAGCTGCCACACCCGGTTGCCGAAGATATAAAATTCCCCCGTGTCATAGACAAAGACCACGTCGTCCTGCCAGGCGGCAACCCCCCGCACGGCATAGACCTGTTTGGGTACGCCGAAACGGCCTATCAGGTCGGTTAGGGTGACGCCAATCAGCGCGGCAGGGTCCTGTCCGGGCTGGACATCGGTCTGGGCGAAGCTTACGCCCCCAAGACAGATAAGGAGCGGTAAAAAAAGTTTTTTTAGAAAAAATTTTTTCATAGCATATCTGTGGAAAGGGCTTCGGTCCGGCTCTGTACCGTCTGCCGGTAAATTTCACGGTTCACCATTGAAAGGATTATAACGGAACCCGCGGGAAGTTTATAGGGCATGCTGAATTCTCCCCCCGAATGGTTAACGTTGACCAGGCCCCGCCTTGTTCCATTGGGCAGTTCCGCTTCTACCATCAGCTGAAGGGGATAAGGGTTCAGGGGAAGGTTGAATTTAAACAATCCCACCGCCTCGCCCTCCGCGGGCACAGGGGCGGTAATGTCCACGGTTATTCTGTCCTCGGCATTTATCTCCGCTCCCCCGGCAGGGTTCTGGGAAAAAACCGTCCCCGCGGTTCCCCCCGCGGCGGTGTCGCTCATGGTAAAGGTAAAGTTGGCCGTTTTAAGCTGGTTCAGCCTGTCCAGCGCGTCCTGCAGTGAAAGACCGGTCAGGCTGGGAACGGTGATCCGGGTATTCTCCCGGCCCCGGCTTACCACCAGTTCCAGGGTTACCGGACCGGTGATATCCGCTCCCGGGGGGGGATTCTGCTGCAGTACCGTCCCCGCAGTTTGCTCCGAGTACTGGTACATTAAGGGTTCCCGCAGGCTTATCGGGACATCCGCGGCCTGGGAATTACGAGCCAGGATTTCCGACCGGACATCGTTGATATTTTTCCCCAGATAGCTGCCTACCTTGTCCAGGGCCTGGCCCTGGCTTATCACCAGGTTGATCCGCCTTTCAGCCTTGACGATGGTGCCCGCTTCGGGGCTCTGTTCCAGAATCAGTCCCCGTTCTTCCCCCCCTTCGGAGAAACGCATCTGGATCAGGGGAAAAAGCTCCTTTTCCTGCAATTCCAGCAGCGCCCCGGTCAATTCCCTGCCCACCACATCGGGAACCATTACCTGTTCTTTACCCCGGACGGTAATAAAGAAAATGGACAAGGCTATCATCCCCACAAAGACCAGGAGCCCGATGGTAAAGGAAATAAAGAGTCTTAAATGGTTGCCCATATAATCTTCGATGCCTTCCAGATCAAAGCCGAAGTTTTTAAACGCCATAGTATCACGTACCCCCTGTCAAGCGGGACCCGGTAAAATCCCTGGCGCCGTTGATAAAAGACTGCCAAGGAAGGGCTTTTCTGGTTTGGTACTGGAGCAGTGAAACCGAAAGTATCCCGTTACCCGTTTGTATCAGTATACCGGTTTTTTTATCGATGCCCAAGACCCTGCCGGGCTCCCGGGACAATCCCGGAGGAATTTCCGGCTTCCCCTCCCAGGGAAGGCCTTCCCATGGAAGGGCCCGGAGGATATTAAGGGTTTGCCCGTTATGCCCCGTCCGGGCCAGGGGCCAGGGGTAGTAGGCCCGGACCTGGGCGTCGATTTCCGCGGCGCTCCGGAACCAGTCGATAATGCCGGAGTCTTTTCCGATAAGGGAACAATAGCTGGCTTCCCCTGTCTGGGGAAGCCCTTCCGGTACTGCCGCGCTCCCGGAGCGGACCGCGGCAGCCAGGTCCTCCAAAACTTTTTGGAGGACCCCGGCTCCCGCGGCGGCCGCGGTTTCACTTAAAGTTTCGGCGGTTTCCCGGCCGGTCAGGGCAATCGTTTCCCGGCCCAGGATATTCCCCGTGTCCATTTCCCCGGCGATCCGCTGAACGGTAACGCCGGTGACGGCGTCCCGGCGGAGGATCGCCTCCTGGATGGGCGAAGGGCCCCGGTAGCGGGGAAGCAGAGAAGGGTGGACATTGATTCCCCCCAGGGGAAAAAGCCCCAGGAAGCGGGGGCCAAAGATACGGCCGTAGGCAAAGGAGACCAGCAGGTCCGGGGACAGGGCCGCGGCCGCTTCTCGGGCTTCCACTTTCAGGGTGTCGTATTTCAGGACCGCGGGGACGGCCCGGCCAAGCCGGGAAAAGGCTTCCCCCAGTTCCGCGGCCGCCCGGCCCGCATCGGTGGGTTCCGCCCCGCCGTTCCGGCGGCGGGGTTTGTCGGGGTTGGTGAGCACCCCCGCCAGGGCCCAGGGCGGATTCTCCGCCAGGGCCTTTTCGGCCAGCATCCGCAGCGAAGGCAGGGCAATGGCGGGGGTGCCGGCAAAGAGGATCCGCGGGGGCCGGGAAGGGGAACCCCGCACCGCTAAACCGCTTTACCCTTTTCCAGCCTGGAAAGGGCCTTTTCCCGGCCTGTTTCGCTCAGGCGGTCGATAAAAAGGATGCCCTCCAGGTGATCGTATTCATGCTGAATCACCCTGGCCAGCGTTCCGGACGCTTCCAGGGTAAACGCCCGGCCTGTTTCGTTCCAGGCCTGAACCTTGATCCGCTCGGGCCGCTTAACATCCGCCCAAATCCCCGGTACGGAAAGGCATCCTTCCTCGGCGTTTACCTGTTCCTGGCTGGTCCAGATGATTGAAGGATTGATAAAAACCCTTGGATCGTCCCCCTCCGCGTGGGTCACAAAGATCCGCTTTAAAAAACCCACCTGGGGCCCCGCCAGGCCCACTCCCTTGTCGTCGTGCATTGCCTGTATCATGTCCAGGGCCGTTTTTCTTAGATCATCGTTAATATCCTTTACCGGTTTTGCTTTTTGCCGTAAAACCCGATTATTTTCAGAATCGCCCTTGTTTTCCAGGATCAATATTTCCATAATTAAGATAATACCAAAAAAAAGCGCTGCAATACAAGAAAGGGGATTGACAAAATCAAGAACATGCGGCACTGTACGCAGACAATTGCAAAGATTACGACGAGGTTAACATATTATGGAAAAAAGCTTTATTGAACGGATGAAACAATCCCTTACGGCCCTTAAATCCGAAATTATTTCCAATCTGATGGTAAGCAGCGAAGATTTCAAGGAAATCGTGGAGGGGATGGATCCCAAGGATCTGGCCGATATTGCTTCCGATGACATAGACCGGAAGATGATAGAAGCCCTGGGCTCCCAGGAACTGAAGCGGCTTAAACTGATAGACTCGGCGCTGACCAGGATAGAACAGGGAAAATACGGCCTGTGCATGAAGTGCGGAAAGCGCATCCCCCAGGACAGGCTGGAAGCTATTCCCTATGCCCTTATGTGTATCAGCTGTAAAACCGCCGAAGAACGGCGGAACCGGTAGGGTTTCCCGGTTTACGGATCCAGCGGCTCTTCCCGCCAGAGGGCTTTTCCGGCTTCCCTGCCCTCAAAGACAAGCATGGCAGTATAGCCCGCTTTCCGCATATCCGCGGCCGCCGTCCCGTAGGCCCCTCCCAAATGGTCCGGGGCGTGGGCATCGGCGTTGATTGTCAGGGGAACGTTCCGCTCCTTAAGCAGCCCGAGCATTGCCGGGGAGGGGTAGGGATCGGGGGTCCGGCCGCGGATTATGCCCCCGGTATTGACTTCCACGACAGGCAGCCCGCTCCCGGGCCGCCTGCTTTCCGCTCCGGTTTCCGGAACGGTTCCCGCCCCGGAGCGGGAACGGACTTCGGCAATCAGATCGGCGGTTTCGGCAAGCTGCCGCCGGTACCGCGGATCCTCGGGGGAAAAAAAGCCGAACCGGGCATTGTTTTTCTTTACCAGATCCAGATGGGCCAGGACGTCGCAGCCCCCGGCCCGGATAAGTTCCCCATAGGCCTCCCAGTAGGCCCGGACCAGGGCCCCTCCGTCATTGTCAAAATAATCCCGGAAGCCGGGGACAAATTCTTCCTCCGGGGCGTCCACGATAAAAAGCTCCCCCCCGGGGGAGGGAACGTAATGGACCGCCCCGATGATATAATCCAGGGGCAGATCCAGGATGTCCCTGTCCCCGGGCCCGCAGAGCCCCCGGATATAATCCACCTCCAGTCCCAGAAACACCTTAAGCCTGCCCGCCCAGCGCCGGCGGGCCGCCAGTACCGTGTCAATATATTCGGCAAGCCTTTCATCGGGAAGATGCCAGAAGGTCCTGATCCCCGTCTTCGCGGCAATCGGGGCATGGGAGCTAAAGCCCAGAGATTCAAAACCTTTGGCAAAGGCCGCGGCGCACATGGTTTCCACGTCCGCCGCTCCGTCGCAAAAGGTGGTGTGGGTATGAATACAGGACAGAATCACTGGTACACCATTACTGAGCCTTCAGGGTATGATTTTTTAGCCCATGTCCGGCGGTTTTAAAAACCCTGCGGGTTTTTGAAATTTTACCCCACCGCCGCCCGAAACAGGGCGCCGATCTCCGCCTGGGTGGGCTGTATATAGGTATTGGCGGCGTTTTTCATGGGCCGCGCGCCCCATTCGGCAAGTTCCGCTTCGGCCGCCCGTTCCCGGGTTCCCAGAAGCTGTTCTATAATGTCAAAGAACCGTTCCAGGTCCATCCCCAGGGCTTTTACAAGGGCGGGGATCCGGGGCGTGATGGAAGAATCGGCCCTTTCCCTGTTCAGGCAGAGGGTAAGAAAGGGTTTCATTAAAAGGCCGTTGGCCCTGCCGTGATCCGTGCCCCAGTTAAGGGTAAAATGGTAACCCATAGAATGGGGAACCGCCGTACCGGACTGGGAAATTGCCATCCCCGCCAGGGTTGAGGCAAGAAGCAGCTTTTCCCTGATTTCCGGGGGAACTTCCGAAGGGTTACCGGGGAATGTAAGCAGCGGCTCAAAACAATCCCCCATGAGGGCCATGCTCTCTTTTGCCAGCATATCGCTTATGCCGTTAGCCCGCAGGCACAGGAACCCTTCCACCGCGTGGGACAGGGCGTCCAGGGCGGTATGGACCGTAATGTTCCGGCTTAAGTTTTTCATGTACCGGGCGTCAAGAAAAGCGCAGCGGGGAAAGAGCAGGGGCGAGCCCATGGAACGCTTTACCGGTCCCCCCGGCCGGGACGTTTTCCCATCGGGACCGGTGGTATCCACCAGAACCGAATACTGGGTTACCTCCGAGCCCGTACCGGCGGTGGTGGGTACCGCCGCAATAGGCAGGGCCGTGGTAAATTGCAGGTTAAACATTTCTTCCTTGGAAATATCGTTCACCGCCAGGACTGCCGCAGCCTTGGCGGCATCCATGGGAGAACCGCCGCCGATGGCCAGCATAAAGTCGCAGCCTTCCGCCTTTGCCAGTTTCCCGGCTTCAAACACACAGGTATCCGTAGGATTATTCATGACCCCGTCGTAGAGGACATGTCCCTGACCGTTTGCCTTCAGCGTTTCCACCACATCATCATAAGCGCCGTTTGCTTTGGCGGAGTGTTTTCCCGTAACGATGCAGGCCTTTTTCCCCAGCTGGACCAGAAATAAACGCTGCTCAAAGAGACAATTTTCGCCCATCAGAAGACGGGTAGGCATCAGGTAGTTAAGTGTCATGAAGCCTCCGCTTTACCATGTATCGGCACTATTGTGGCCCGGTTTTTACCACCCGGGCAAGCTCCCGGCCGCGTTCCTCAAGCGCCGCAAGTTCCTGCTCCGTGGGGGCGCCGGCCCATTCCATGGACGGTATGCTTTCCCACTTAAGGGCTTCAATGGCAGCCTCATATTCCTTTTTGGCGCCCCCAACCCATCCCCATGAACCAATGCGGAGCACGGTTTTGCCAAAAATATGCTTCCGGGCAAAAATATCCAGCACATAGGCCATAGGGGGGAACATGGCGTACTCGTAGGTAGGCATAGCCAGAACCAGAGCCCGGGACTTAAAGGCATCCGCCAGAACATAGGAGACATCCTCGTTGGGAACCCGGTGGATGCTGTAGGGTACTCCCCCGGCTTTAATGCCCCGGATCACCGCATCCAGGCCTGTTTTGGTATTGCCGTACATGGAACCCCAGATAACGGCTATCTCCGGTTCCCCCGAAGCATTCCCCCCGGCCCTGGAATACGAGGCGTACTTAAGGTACCGGTCAATGATTGTCCGGGGGGTTTTTCGCCAGACCATGCCGTGGCCGGGAGCAACACAGGCAATATTTAGACCCGCCAGTTTTTGTATAGCCCGTTCCACAAAAGCAGAGAACGAGGAAACAATATTGGCATAGTACCGGAGGCTCTCTTTTTCATAAAAAGCATGCTCCTCCGGGCTGAATTCATCATCGAAGATCTTGCCTCCCAGGGCCCCAAAGGAACCGAAGGCGTCACAGGAAAAGAGGACCCCCGATTCAGGCTCCCAGGTCATCATAGTTTCGGGCCAGTGGATATTGGGGGTCTCAAAAAACGTAAGCGTCACCCCGCCCAGGTCCAGGGTATCCCCGTCTTTTACCGCCCGAAGCCCCGTCTCTTCTTTATAGAAAGTTTTAACCAGGTTGATCCCCTTGCCGGTGGAGATAATCTCGGCTTTTGGATTGATTTTGCGGAATTCCCCAAGCCAGCCGGTATGATCCGGTTCCAGGTGGTTGAGGATCAGATAATCGATCCCGTTAAAACCTGTTCCCGCCGATGCCAGGGCTTCTTCCAGCTGTTTTGGAGCCCCGGACCAATCCCTGACAAGGTCGATCAGGGCGGTTTTTTTGCCCCGAACCAGGTAGGAATTCAGGGAAACCCCCTGGGGTATGGGCCAGATTCCCTCAAAAAGATCGGCGGTTTGAACATCGGCATACAAACAAAAAACCGACTCCGAGATTTTTTGAGCCTTCATAGGGGTTTACATTATTCCTGACAAGTAGGGAAATTACCTTTTAAGAACGGAAACAACCCGTTCCAGCACTTTTTTTCGATCCAGGGGCTTAACAATATAGCTTTTTGCCCCCATTAAAAGTGATTTTTTAACCACGTCTTCCTTTCCCAGGGCGCTTACCATGATAACATTGGCTTCTTTATCGAATTCCAGTATCTTTTCCAGCGCCGAAACGCCATCCATCACCGGCATGGTAATATCCATGGTAACCAAATCTATATTCGGGTATAATTCTTTGTACTTTTCCACGCCCTGGGCACCGTCCCCGGCGGTCCCCACCACCTCAAAACTTTCAGATGTAAAGATCTGACCAAGCTGTTTGGCAATAAACATGGAATCGTCTACCACAAGAACCCGGTATGATCCCCCCTCCGGTCTTATCCCCTCTGACGGTTTCTCGTTGATGCTGGGCATGTCACTCTTTGCAATCATGCGGTACGCTCCTCTAACTAACATAGCGTATGTCAATCAAAACAACAAGTCAAGTGCCCGGCACATAAAAGCGGCAAAACATCCCTGGTTCCCTTTTTTATCCAAACCGGTAACAATACCATCCATGGATACCCGGGAACGGTACATGCTGGCCCCCATGGCTGAACTGAGCCACCGGGCCCTGCGGGAGCTTATAGAAAGCTTTTTTAACAGGGGGGGAAGTCTCCCCCCCGGCTCCGCGTTTTTTTTGCGCTCCGGCGCGAAAAAAAATGCTCCCGCCGCCCCCCTCTGCGGGGACACCCCGCAACGCCCCGAATACTTCAGCGAAATGATAAGTGCCGCCGGCCTTCTTTCGGGGGGACCCTTTGAAAAATGGTACCTGGACGGGGGCCCCTGCCCGGAACGGCTGGTGTACCAGCTCCTCGGCGCCGATCCGGATAAACTTGCCGCTGCGGCGTCCCTGCTGGACAGCAGGGACTGCCTGGGCATCGACATCAACATGGGCTGCGCCGCTCCGGCCATCACCAGAACCGGCGCCGGGGTAAAGCTGATGGAAGATATAGACAAGGCCGGACGGATCGTTGCCGCCGTGCGCAAAAAGACAAAAAGGCGGCTCAGCGCCAAACTGCGGCTGGGACCCCGCTCTTCACCGGCCGGGGAATCCCCAAAAACGCCGGAACCAAAAACCCCAGGTTTTTTTGGTTCCGGTCCCGCCGGACTTCCCGGGTTTGAGTACCTGCTGGCGTTCTGCCGCCGCCTTGAGAGGGAGGGAGCGGAACTTATCGTCCTCCACCCCCGGTTTTCGGATGAAAAGTTCAAGCGCCGGGCCCGCTGGGATTATGTGGAAGCCCTGCGGAACGGGCTTTCCATACCCGTGGCGGGCAACGGGGACATAGCATCCGCGGGTGAACTTGTCCGGCGGGGGGAGGCCGGCGGGCCGGTAATGATTGGCCGGCTCGCGGTACAGGAACCCTGGGTATTCGCCCGGGTCCCTGCCGGGAGCGGAGGGTCCCCCGGCAGCCCCTGTGGGTCCGGTAAAATCACCCCCAAACCCGTTCCATCACGCTTCACGGAAGCAAGCTTCATGGAAATAAGCTTTCTGGAAGAAACGGCGCTGGATTTCCTCAGCCTGCTTTCCAGGTATCAGCCCCCGGAATTCCACCTGAGCCGGGCCCGGCGTTTTTTCCGTTACTACTGCGATAATTTTACCTGGGCGGAACATATACGGAATAAAATCAACCGTGAAGAGACCCTTTCGGGTATAGGCCGGGTTATAAGCGGATACTGCCGGGAAAACCCTTAAGAAGCCTGTCAGTGGTTTTGTAAAATTCACAGCGCCGGAACCCGGGCCATATATTTGAATCCCCGGCGGGCGGGTACTATGATCAGGGCATGAGGTATTTTTATGACCCTTAGACAAATCCTGTTCAGCGGTTTCTGGACGGCCCTGATCATGTCCCTGTGCATAGCCTTTGTGATAACCGCCGCCAACGCCGGACTCGGCGGTCGTTTTACCGCCGAATGGCTTGCGAACGCGGCGGTCGGGTTTATCATTTCCCTGCCCCTGTCGTTCTTCCTTCCGCCCCTGCTGATGAAAATAATGAAGCTGCTCAAAATATAGCGCCTAAAATCCCATCTCCCGGAAACCAGAATTGGCAATACTTTCCGTTCGCGGAACGGAATGAAAAGATCTCTTGACCATCCCCGGTAAAAGCGCCACCCTGTACATATGTCCGGTGATAAAAATGCAAATGAACGGCTTGCCCTGATACGCCATTCGGTGAGCCACGTTATGGCTCAGGCGGTTACCCGGCTCTTTCCGGGAACACAGGTCGCCATCGGGCCTTCTGTCGAGAACGGCTTTTACTACGACTTCCTTTTCCCGCCCGGGGAGGACGGTAAGCCGGTCCTGGGGACCGGGGATCTTCCCGCCATTGAAACGGAAATGAGGAAGATTATCGAGGGCAGGCAGGACTTCGTACGGGTGGAGCTGAGCCGGGAAGAAGCGCTGGCCCGCTTTGCCGGCGAACCCTTCAAGCGGGAGCTTATCAACGGCCTGCCTCCGGACGCTGTAATTTCCATTTATGAAAACAGGGAAGCCCCCGCGCCGGGAGCTCCGGCGGGTTCGGGCAAGCTCCTCTGGGCCGATCTTTG
>JAISDG010000090.1 GCA_031265015.1 Spirochaetaceae bacterium
GCTTCTATCCGGGGATGTCCCCGGCGTTCCCTTACTTCCAGCCTGAAAGGAACGCCCCAGACATAATAAATCTCGCCGTCCACAAAACGATTCGCCCCCAGGGGTTTTTTCCTGGCCCTTTCCCGGTACAGGGCCAGGTGTTTTTCAATCCAGGGCAGCTTGGCCTCGATAAAGGCATAGACCGCTTCCGGCGGCGTATGCCGGGGGATCACCGCCAGCACCCGGCAGTCGGGATACACCGTAAGCCGCAGGGTTTTCACCGCCCGGTATTCCAGGCCGACAGGAATACCCTTGTACGTGACGGTCTGCGTTACGCCTAAAGAAGCGGCGGTGTTTGAACTGCCGGCGTTACCGGCGCGGCGGAAGGGCGGCATAGACTTAGCATACCACGGCGGACTATGATACTACTATGGAACAGCATAAACGGACCGCCCTCTGCGGAGCCCTGCGCAGGGCCGATACGGGAAAAACCGTAACCTTAAACGGATGGGTAAACCGCCGGCGGGATCACGGGGGCATCATCTTTATCAACCTGCGGGATCGTTACGGCATCACCCAGGCAGTCATTGATCAGGACGCCCCCGCGGAACTGGCCGCCCTGGCCGCGGAACTCCGCAACGAATACTGCATTGCCGTGGAAGGGGTGGTCCGCCCCCGGCCCGATTCCATGGTCAACCCCGGCATGGCCACCGGCGAAATTGAAGTGGCGGTTAAACACCTGGTGATCCTGAACCGCTGCCAGGTTCTTCCCTTTCAGATTGAAGACGAAACCGGCGCCGGCGAGGACCTGCGGCTCAGCTACCGTTACCTGGATCTCCGTTCCGCGGGAATGCAGCGCCGGATCAAACTGCGGAACGATGTAAGCTTTGCCGTCCGGGAATGGATGAGCAGCCAGGGGTTTTATGAAATCGAGACCCCCACGTTTATCCGGTCCACCCCCGAAGGCGCCCGGGATTACCTGGTTCCCTCCCGGCTTTATCCGGGAAAGTTTTACGCCCTCCCCCAGTCCCCCCAGATATACAAACAGCTCCTTATGGTATCCGGTTTCGACAAGTACTTTCAGATTGCCCGGTGTTACCGGGACGAAGACGCCCGGGGCGACCGGCAGCCCGAGTTCAGCCAGATTGATATTGAGATGAGCTTTGTCAGCCGGGACGATGTCCTCTCCATGACCGAGGGCCTGATGGGTCATGTGTTTAAACAAACCCTGGGGGTGGAGCTTCCCCTCCGTTTCAGGCGGCTCAGTTATGAGGAAGCCATGGAGACCTACGGTACCGACAAACCAGACCTGCGCTTCGATCTTCCCCTGAGCGACTTTGCCCCTTATGCCGGGGCCGGCAGCTTCCAGGCTTTTAAGGACGCCCTGGCGGCGGGGGGCGCGGTCAAAGCCCTGGTGGTTCCCAAAGCCCTGATGAAGACTCCCTATTCCCGTAAACAGATTGAAGAGCTGGAAAACCACGCGAAGATATACAAGGCCAGGGGCCTTGCCTGGATGAGGGTTGCCGAAGACGGCGCCGAAAACGGCTCCGAAGACGGCGCTGCCCTGGAGGGGGGGGTGTCGAAATTTTTTACCGGCGAAGCGGCCGCCGCGATTGTAAAGGCCCTGGGCGCAAAACCCGGCGACCTTATCCTTATCGCGGCCGGGGAAAAGCGCAAAATCGTCAACACCGCCCTGGGCGCGGTCCGCGGCAAACTTGGCAAAGACCTGGGGCTGATCACCGCGCCGGGTACAGGCGGGCGGATTCCGGGGCCCTTTGAGTTTGTGTGGATCCTGGATTTTCCCCTTTTTGAATACAACGAGGAAGAACGGCGCTGGGAAGCGGCCCACCACATGTTCTCGTATCCCCAGGATCAGTACCACGGTACCATGGAACAGGATCCCGGTTCGGTAAAGGGGGACCTCTACGACCTGGTCCTGAACGGTTACGAGCTTGCCTCCGGGTCTATCAGGATCCACGACCCGGCGCTTCAAAAGCGGGTTTTTTCGATTGTGGGCATAGGCGAGGAAGAAGCCGAAGCCAAGTTTGGCTTTCTTACCGGCGCTTTTACCTATGGCGCGCCTCCCCACGGCGGCATCGCGCCGGGGCTTGACCGGCTGGTGATGCTCATGGCGGGGGAAACTTCCATCAAGGAAGTGATTGCCTTTCCCAAAAATTCTTTCGCCGCCAGCCCCATGGACGGCGCTCCCGGCGAGGTGGATCAAAACCAGCTTGACGAGCTGCGCCTGGCGGTGCTGCGGCCCGAAAAACCATAAACGGGCCAAAAGAGCGGATAATGGCAGAATGGATCGATCTTATCTGGACCTTCATCAAAATCGGCGCTTCCACCTTTGGCGGCGGATACGCCATGGTTCCCGTGCTGGAACGGGAACTTATCCGGGGCAAGGGCTGGATCACCATGGACGAGGTGATGGATTACTATACCATCGCCCAGGTAACTCCCGGCATTATCGCCGTAAATATTTCTACCTTTGTGGGCTGGAAACGGAAAGGCTGGCGGGGGGGGATTCTGGCCACCGCCGGTTTTATCCTGCCCGGAGTAATCCTGATGACGGCGGTTTCCCTTTTTATCAGCCGCTTTGCCGAATACCCCGCGGTCCAGCATGCCTTTGCGGGAATACGTATCGCCGTGGGGGCGCTGATCCTGGACACCATCCGCAAGCTGGTCAAGGGCTTTTACAGGAATGCCCCCAGTACGGCGGTTTTTATCATCGCCTTTGGGGTTTCCGTTCTGGCAGGGGTTTCCCCGGTATACGTGATTATCGCGGCGGGCCTGCTGGGGTGGCTGCTGTATCGGTTCCGCCGCAAACCCGGCTTGCCGGCTAAAGCGCCGGAGCAGGCGGAAGGTTCCGGCAAAGATGATTCCGAAAAATGACGGGGTTTATCCATGAACCTGTTCCTGGTCTATGCTGAATTCTTTAAAATCGGCGCGTTTTCCGTGGGCGGGGGGCTGGCAACCCTGCCCTTCCTCTACGACATCGCCTCCCGTTATGACTGGCTTACCCGGGCGGATATCGGGAATTTCCTTGCCATTGCCCAGTCGTCCCCCGGAGCCGTCGGGGTAAACATGGCTGCCCAGACCGGTTACCTTGCCGGCGGCATCCCCGGAGCGGTCCTGGCTCCGCTGGGACTTATTACCCCGGCGATCATCGCAATCCTTATCGTAGCCCGGATCTTCACCGCCTTTAAGGAAAACGCCGCGGTCAAAGCGGTCTTCGGCGGCCTCCGTCCCGCCGCCGCGGGGCTTATCGCCGCCGCGGGATTTGGGGTCATCAGGCTTTCACTGTACGCCGGCGTTCCCGGCGGAATCTGGTACGAAGGTTTCCGCCTGAAGGAAATGGTCCTCTTTGCGGCGCTGTTCATTCTGGTGTGGAAATGTAAAAAACATCCCATCCTGTACATTGCCGCGGCGGGCATGGCGGGGATTGCGCTGGGGCTGTAATAACATCATGTGCCTGCCGGGAGTAAAGCCCCGCGGCAGACCGCCGGGAACATACCCTCTCTTCACATCTTTTTTTCGTTCCGGTATAGTGGAACCAGGAGGATTACGATGAACGACGCTTTGATGTTTGCCAAATATAACCAGGCGGGAAATAAGGCCGTATACGGCATTTTAAGCAAGCTTGACAATGAGGAGCGGGAAAAAGACCGGAGAAGCTATTTCGGAAGCCTTTCCGCCCTGTTCCGGCATGTCCTGGGGGGAACTTTCTTTTTCCTGGGGATGTTCAAAGCCGCGCTGGCGAATAACGCGGCGGCCCTTAAGGCCCTGGCTCCGCTGGAGGGCTGTTCCATTCCCGAGGGCCCTTTAACCGCGGACCAGTGGAAGGCGCTGGGCGCCGGGTCCGATGCCATTGACGCCGCCTATGTAGCTGCGGCGGAAGCGCTGACCGACGCGGACATGGCGCTGCCCGTAACGGTTGAGTGGCTGGGCGGAAAACAGGTTCCGCTTTCCTTTATGCTTTCCCAGCTGGTGGTTCACAATACCCATCACCGGGGGCAAATTTCCCAGATCCTGGATTCCATGAAAATCGACAACGACTACTCGGGAATCGGCGCCGCGTTTTTGTCCCGCTGACGATCCCTCTGCCGCGGGTAAAAGCTGTGCGATCAAAAAAATTTACGCCCGGGCTTTTTGCCGTTCTTCTGTTCTGTTCCTGCGCCGGGAAAACGCAAATCTGGGTGGATTACAACAGTTTTCCGGAACCGGAAAAATCCTTTCTTGCTTCGGTCCTGACCGGGAAGGAACTGGAAAAGCGCGGGCTTGTTCCCTGCGGCGGACCCGGACCCGGCGTCATAACCATCGCTTACCAGGGCGCCTGGGTTACCTGGGAGGGGTCCGATACGGATTCACTCTACTCATTTATCCCCGGCGAGGGGGGATTCCTTCCGCTGTCCAGAACCTGCCTGGTTCCCCGGGCGCTGCTCTGGGAAGAAACCGCCGGTATCGGCGCGGCCGAGGCGGCGCGTATTTTTTCGGGAAACCGGGAATCCCCTGACATAATTCCCCTGGGGGACCTGGGGCCCCCCTATGTGGGCCGCAGGGTCGACGGCCTGGACGCCGCGGATCCCGCCTATCCGCTGGTTTTGCTGGAGGGACTGCAATTCGACCGGGAGGGATCTTTAGGCGAGAACAAAAACGAAAGTAAAAAGCTCTGGAAAAAAACCGCCGGTCTTTCGGAGCTAATCATGGCAAGGCTCCGGGCCGCAAACAGCCGGACCCCGGAGGCTTCCGGGGTTCCGGTTCCCCGCTATGAAGAACGGCCCCGGCTCTACCGGATCGCCGCGGGAGGGGACGCCATGCTGGCCCGGGGCGTCCCGGAAATTCTTCTTAAAGAAGGACCCGAAGCGGTGATGGGCGGGACGGCGGCGCTGGCCGGGGCCGCGGATCTTTCCCTGCTGAATCTGGAAGGCGCCGTTACCCTCCGGGGAGAGCCCGCGAAAAAAGCCTATGCCTTTCGTTTTGATCCGGCCGTTATCCGCGTCCTTGCGGACTCAGGCTTTGACGCCGTCCTGGCGGCGAACAACCATGCCTTTGATTACGGCCTGACCGGTTTTCTTGATACCCTGGATCACCTGAAAAGGGCGGGGCTCTATGCCCTGGGTGCGGGCCGCAGTATCAGCGCCGCGGCCGCTCCTTTTATCACCGGTTCGGAACAGTTTCCGGTCCGGGTCTTCGGTCTTGCCAGTTTCGGCAGGGAGCGGAGCGGCTGGGACGGCCTTGACTATGCGGCGGATGACGCGCGGCCGGGGATGCTTCACGCGGGAAAGCGGGGGGCGGAACTGATCAGGGCGCAGCTGGAACTCCTTAATGACAAGGAGGGGCTGGAGATAGTATTTTTCCACGGCGGAATAGAATACGCCGATTATCCCGATGAGGATACCCGCGTTCTTTATACGGACCTTGTGGAAGCCGGGGCGGATCTGGTAATCGGTACCCATCCCCATGTGGAACAGGGTTTTGAATGGGTAAAGGGCAGGCCCGTGTTCTGGTCTTTGGGAGACTATGTCTTTGATGATATGGCCGATACCCCCGGCGGGGACAGGGGCATTTTTATCGTCCTGAGTTTTTTGGAAACCAAGCTCGTGTATCTGGATGTGTATCCTGTTTTTATGAACGGACCGCGGACGGTCATTTCTTCGGATACCCAGCTGGAGCGCTTTTACCGGCTTACGAAGGAGTTAAACCCTGTACAACTTTGATGAAATGATCGACCGGCGCGGCAGCGGTTCTGCCAAGTGGGACGCCGTTAAAGATGACACGATCCCCCTTTGGGTGGCGGATATGGATTTTCCCTGCCTTCCCGAATTACGGGAAGTTTTAGTACGCCGGGCGGAACATCCCTTTTACGGATACAAGGCCCATTCGCCCGAGTATTACGAAGCAATCCGGCGCTGGTACCAAACGCAGCATGGCCTTGAAATCCCGCGGCTCCACATCCTTTCCGGTCCCGGAACGGTTCTTTCCCTGGGAATGGTAGTCCGGGAATTTTCCCGGGAAGGGGACGGGGTGCTGCTTTTAACGCCGGTATATACGCCCTTCTTTGAAGTGGTCAGGGAAAACCGGCGCAGGGTGGTGGAGGTTCCCTTTGATACAACCCCGGCAGGTTCTTTTATTCTGGAGATGGAAAAGATCGAAAGGGCCGTCGAAAAAGCGGAAGAGGCGGGAATCAAGGTTCCCCTGGCCCTGTTTTGTTCACCCCACAATCCCGGCGGCCGGGTCTGGACGGAAGAAGAAATCGCCGCCTTCCTTGCTTTTGCCGAAAAGCGGAACATCATGGTTGCCGTGGACGAAATACACTGCGATTTTGTATACGGCGAGTCGGGGCGTTTTGTTTCCGCCGCCTCGTTTGAAGGTTATGCGGACCGGATCATCGTTGTGTCCGGGGCCAATAAATCCTTTAACCTGGGGGGCCT
Organism: Spirochaetaceae bacterium; assembly: GCA_031265015.1. Classification (GTDB taxonomy): domain Bacteria; phylum Spirochaetota; class Spirochaetia; order Treponematales; family Breznakiellaceae; genus JAISBN01. The sequence goes on from JAISDG010000090.1 coordinate 6,414, forward strand.
TCACATTTCCCACTTTGTGATTCGGGATGACCGGCTGCGCGGGATCATAAAAACCGCGCTGCACCGGGAAACCCATCATGAAGGCGACGTCTTTGCGGAACTGGCGGTGGAAACCGTATACCGTTGCGGCGCCGCCTGGATAGGGGAACTCCGCAGGTACCTGCGGCAAAACATTCTGGCGGCGGCACAATTCCTGAACACGGAAGTTCCCGGCGTCAGGGCCTTTGTACCCGGCGGTACCTATCTGATCTGGGCCGATGTCCGCGGGCTTATCGAAAAGACCGGCTGCGGGGATGACGCCGAACTGGCCCGGCGCCTGGAGGATACGGCAAAGGTAAAAATCACCCCCGGCAGCATGTACGGCCAGGCGGGATCCGGTTATGCCCGGATCAACATCGCCAGCCCCCGGTCACTGTTACTGGAAGGCCTGAGGCGGATTAAGGGAATCGCCAAAAGCTGAAGTTTTAAAGGGTGAGCCGGTTCCAAAATCCGGCAGTTTGGAACAACCCGGGGTTTCCTAAGAATTTCCCGCCAGCGCTTTCGCCTGTTCCCTAACCTGTTCGGCCAGGGTTTCGTAGTTTCCCTTAAGGGCGTTAATGTTCTGGTTGTAAAAGGCAATAAACTCGGGATCCTGAAAGGGATCGATCTTGACCTGCCGGCCCAAACGCCGGGCCAGTTCTTCTTCTTTCTGCCGGAGTTTAGGGGCGTACTGGCGTTTAATCGCTTCCTCAAACTGGGCGGCCTGTTCAAGGTAGTGATTAACTTCGGCCAGAAACTGCTGGTAGTATTGGGCAAAAGGGCGGCCGGCAATAAGCGAGGTAAGGGCGTTTCCTACCGCCTGCAGGCGCGTTAGATCCTCGGGAACCGCGGGAAGGGTAATCTGGGCAATAAGCACGTCCAGGGCTCCCTGTTTAAGGCTGTCCCGCTCTTCTTTGGGGGCTTTGTTAATTTCTTCGGCTAACGAACCGGCGGACCCCGAAGAAGCTTTTTCGATATAATCGTTGGCAAGTTTTTTCCCCTTTTGTTTGGCTTCAAAAAGGCCTATGCTTGCCTTGTCCCCTTTGACGTTTTCCGTCCGTTCCAGGGCTATTTCCAAAGCGCTTTTTATCCGTCCCATAGTTTTCTCCGTTGTAGTCTGTTGTATGTTTTACAATAATAGAATAGCGGTTTTTTTTAAAAAAGACTATTTCCCGCCAGGACCAGGTCCATGGTCTTGTCGTGATCTTCCGCGGGAACTTCCGGTACCAGCTGCGCCTCCATGCACAGGCCCAGCGCGGCGTAGGCAAGGACGCGGCCTGCGGGCCGGGAGCCAAGGCAGCCTGAATCCAGGGCGGCAAAAAAGCGATCGTAAAAACCCCGGCCCCGCCCAAGGCGGCGGCCCCGGCGGTCAAAGGCCAGTCCGGGGGTGATCACCAGGGCGGGAAAATCTTCCGGTGTAAGGGCGGTCTCCGGCTCCGGTTCCAGGATGCCAAAACCGTTCCGGCGAAGCGCCGTCCGGGGCCCGTCCGGCCGGATATAGCGGTAAAAGGAAAGCCGCTCTCCCTCGATACGGGGAACAAAAACGGATTTTCCATCCGCTTCGGCCTTAAGGAGCAGGGGCCGGGTATCTATCTCGGCGTTCATGGAAAGGAAGGCAAGGATAACGGCGTGATCCCGCCACAGGGCGTGGGAACCCAGGCAGGCGGCAGCTCTTTCCCCCTCCCGAACAAAGGCCGCGGCGTCAAACAGGCTGAGTTTCTTTTTTATGGAAAGCCGGAATCCGGTTTTGGAAAGGGCAGGCGTTTTTTACCTAGATACGGCGGGTTCCGCCGGCCTTAAGGCCCGCTTCGTACAGTTTGCCGCAGGAGATAAACATGGGATGTTTGGTTCCGCCAAGAATAATATCCGAGCTTTTTGCCATATCAATCATATCCATGCCGGGACTTTTTCCCCGGACAAAGATAATACACTTAATGTCCAGAAGTTCGGCGGTTCTGATAACCTGGGGGTTTACCAGGCCCGTCAGGAGCAGGACCCGGTCTTTCACAAACGCCATAACGTCACTCATCAAGTCCGCCCCACAGGCGGACACTATCTCCAGATCAGCTTTCTCTTCACCACAGTAAAACTGTCCGTCCAAAAGGGAAACAGCTTTTGATACGGTCATACATACCCCCGTTGATTTATAGTATACTAACGGCGGCAGAAAAATTCAAGGGCGGCTCAAAATCCAGCATCCATGCTGGATTTTGAGCCGCCCGCCTTTGGCGGACAGGCATGGTTACAGCGCCATCCATGGCGCCCCTTCAGCCCCTCTCGAATACCGCGAGGGTATCGGTGAATCCGGTGTGCGGACAAAAGTCGTACATCGTAACCCTGGGAAGCCGGTAGCCGGCGCCGCACAGCACCCGGGCATCGCGGGCAAATAAAGCGGTATCCTGTGACCGGTAGGCCAAAACCGGCGGCCCTCCCTCCGCAAGCCACTCCAACAGGCTTCGGGGCAGACGGTTTACGGACGGCGGATCTACCACCATGAACCCGTAAGCGCCGGCCGGGGGCTGTACATCACTCACCCAGTGGCGATCTTTTACCGCGAAGAACCGCAGATTCTTCGCGGTAACGTTGATTCGAGCCATGGCAATGGCCCTGCTGTTTTCGTCCGCCAGATCCGCCCCGGGAAACTCCTCCGCCAGAAACGCGCTAAACAAGCCGATGCCGCAGTATATATCCGCCATGGGACGGCTGTGATCCGCGGTGCCGGCAATATCGCCGAGATCCGCGATGAGGGTCTCCATCACGGGGATATTACTGGGAATAAAGGCATCGACGTCGACGGCGATTTCCCTGTCCAGGAAGCGTATCTTTCCCCGGCGCAGGCCGGTATCGTATAAAAACAGCCCGCCCAGGGAATACATCAGAATCTTGTCCGCATAGACCGGAAGGGGCATGGACCCGTTTTTTGCCGTATCCTGAAGGACGGCGCGGATCCCGGGATCGGCGATAGGGCAGTCCGAAACCGGAACAATTCCGTCGCCCCGGACATTAGTAAGGCCCAGGGCCATGTGCGTGATCCCGCCGCTCCGCGTTTCCTTCTTTGCGAAAAAGTGCCTGTAATTCTGAAATTCCCAGGTGTGCGAAGCGACAACCCTCGGCTCGGGAGGACGAAAACCGGCTTCATGCCTGAACTTGTCTATAAACCGCGCGACCTTTGCCTTAAGCTGCGCCTCGTAGCGGAGATGCTGCATGGTACAGCCGCCGCATTCACCGAAAAATTCACACCGGGGTTTTACCCGGTCGGGAGATACCTTGCCGATAACTTTCCGAAACTCAGCCCGCATCCAGGTCGGCTGTTCCGCGTACACCCGGACCTCAAGGGTTTCACCGACACAGCTCCGGTTAACAAAAACGGCTTTACTGCCAAAGCGGGCAAGGCCGTCCCCGCTGGCGACCACTTCGTTTATTTTGACGGATATGATATCCCCTATTGCCATTATTACCCGGCCTTGGCTATATAACCAAGCCGCTCGATAATCGGGATATGCTGGGTACAGGCGCTTTCGCACTGGCCGCAGGCGACGCATTTGCCCGCGTCCGCCGGGGAAATAACCCAATGCATGGCAAGCCGCTGCTTGAGGGCGGCGTCGCCGTCTTTGGAAAGGAGTTTCTGGTTATAGGCGTCCATGTACCGGGGTATGGGTATGCCCTGGGGACAGTCGTCGCAATAGGCGCAGCCGGTACAGAGCCCTTCGAAAGAGCTTTCCGCCTTTTCCTTGACCGCCTGAAGTTCCGCCGGAGTTCTGGGACTGTAGTTTTCCATGGCCGAGAGAGCCTCCGCCACATCCTGTTCGGAGCGGAAGCCCACCAGGGTAACGGTGATGTCCTGATGATCCCACAGGAACCGGAGGCCCGCCTCCACGGGGCTTTCCCCCTCCCGCCGGATAAAGCCGAAGAGTTCCGGATGTTCCGGAATAATGCCCCCGCCCAGGGGGTTCATCACTACGGCTCCAAGCTGTTTTGCCCGGATGGCGTTAAAGGCCTTTTCCCTGGTTTTAAAGTTATAGGCCGAATATCCAAAGAGAACCCCTTCAAAGACTCCTTCCATCAACAGGGTTTCGATTTCATCCTGGATCAGGTGGCTTGAAACACAGATATGCCTGATAAGGCCTTCTTCCTTAAGTTTGCGGAAGGTAGTAAGGATTCCGTCTTTTTTCCGGGAAGCCCAGTTTTCCAGGCTGGTGATGCACCAGACATGGTAAAAGTCGATGGCCGGAATATCCAGCCGCTTAAGCTGGGCGTCAATTTCCCGGCGGATGTCGTCTTCCGTTGTTTTAAAGGTTTTGGTAGCCGTGTAGTAGGGAAGCTTTCTGCGGCGAAGTTCGGCAAAGCCCCGGCCAAAGACCGTTTCGCTCTTGACGCCGAAGTAGTCCGGGGCGGTATCAAAGTAGGTAACGCCCCCTTCCGCGGCCTTTACCATTATGCCGGCGCACCCGTCGTAATCGTCGATATTGGCAAAGCGCATCCCCCCAAAACCCAGGAGGGAAACTTTCTTTCCCGTTGTTCCGTATTCCCTGTAGATCATGGCAAACTCCTTATGAAAAGCTGTTGTATCCTTATGTACAAGTATGATGCGAATCGCCGGTTCTGCCTACATGCCTGTTTCGGTAAAGGGCGGGGCGCGGTTCAGCACCTGGGCAACGCAGAGGTGTTCCGGAAAAAGAAGGCCGGGATCCGCTTCCAGCATGGCAAAAGCGGCCGTCCGGGAACGGACCAGGGCGTCCGCGTCCCGGACCGGGTCGGCGATGCCCAGCTTTAAGTAGCCGGACTGTTCCAGCCCCGCTATCTGCCCCGGTCCCCGGAGCTTTAGGTCTTCCTCGGCAATGACAAAACCGTCGCCGGATTCAAGCATTACCTTAAGCCGCTGTTTGCCGTTATCGGTCAGGACGGGCCGGGAATCTTCCTCCGAATAGATAAGGAAACAATAGGCCTGACTGCTTCCCCGGCCCACTCTGCCCCGGAGCTGGTGGAGGGCGGAAAGGCCAAAATGTTCGGCGTGGTGGATCACCATGCAGGACGCGTTCGGCACATCGACCCCTACTTCTACCACGCTGGTGGCGGCCAGGACCCGGATCTCTCCCCTGCGAAAGGCTTCCATGGTTTTTCGTTTTTCTTCGTCATCAATTTTTGAATGGATCAGGGCTACCGGATAGGATGGGAAAATTTCCCCGGCCAGTTTTTCCGCCATGGATACCGCATCCTTTAATTCCCTGTTCCCGCCGCCGGAACCCTCGCCGGCGTCTTCCCCGTTTTCTCCGATAAGGGGATACACAAAGTATGCCTGGCGGCCCGCTTCCAGTTCCTTCCGGACAAAGTCGTAAACCTTCCCCACATTGGATTCTTTGGACAGATGGGTTTTTACCGGCTTCCGGCCCGGGGGCATATCGTTAATCACCGACACATCCAGGTCCCCAAAAACCGTCAGGGCCAGGGTCCGGGGAATGGGGGTGGCGCTCATCATAAGAAGATGGGGCGCGGATCCGCGCGGCGATTCCCGGCCCTTGGCAAGGATCGCCTGCCGCTGGGTTACGCCAAAGCGGTGCTGCTCGTCGATGATCACCAGCGCAAGGTTCCGGTACGCCACGTCCTTTGAAAAAAGGGCGTGGGTTCCCAGCACTATGTCGATCTCCCCGGCAGCCAGCGCTTTCAGAAGCCGGGCCCGGCCGGCCGCTTTAAGATTGCCCGTAAGATACGCGGGCCGTAGACCTAAGGGTTCCAGCAGCCGGGCGGCGTTTTCCGCGTGCTGCCGGGCCAGCAGTTCCGTAGGCGCCATGATCGCAATTTGACCCGCGTCAGCGTGGTCAAACTGCGCCGCAATCTGACCCGCGTCAGCATGGTCAGATTGCGCCCCCAGAGCGCGGAGGGCGGCAAAAAAGGCGACCAGCGTTTTGCCGGAACCCACATCGCCCTGCAGCAGCCGGGCCATGGGAGCGGGACCGGCCATGTCGGCGTTGATGCCGGCGATTGCCCGGGTCTGGCCCGGAGTCAGGGGGAAGGGCAGCCGGTCCAGGAACTGCTTCTGCAGGGGGGAAAGAGCCCCGGGGGATCCGGTTCCGGGACGCGGCGGGGAAATGTTTCGCCGCCGTTCCAGTGCCCGGCGGCCTACAATCACTTCCAGGTAAAAGAGTTCCTCAAAGATCAGGGTTTTGCGGGCCCGGTCAAGAACTTCCATGGAAGCGGGAAAATGGATGCCCCGGAGGGCCTCCTGTTTTGGAAGGCATCCTTCGCCGGCCATGACTTCCGCCGGCAGCTCATCCTCCAGAGACGGGGCGTACTGGTCCAGGGCCGCCCGGATAAACCGGCGGAGCATATTCTGGCTTAAGCCGGCGGAAAGGGGATACACCGGTACGATGGCGGATTTCCCGCTCCGGGGCTCAAGGTTTTCCGCTTCAAAGGCCGATGACTGCAGTTCCCCGTACTTATAGTAGAAGCGCCCCCAGATACGGAAACTCTTTCCCACGGGGAACTGCTTTTCCAGAAAGGGCCGGTTAAAACAGACCAATACCGCCCGCCCTGTTTTGTCTTCCACGTGGATCTTCAGGGTCTTCATGGGACCGAAACCGAACCAGTCGTGGGCCAGCACAATGACGGTGGTGGAGACCGGCCCCTTCATCCAGTCCTTGAGGGGAGCAAACCGGCCCCGGTCTTCCCAGTCCCGGGGATAACGGGTAAGGAGGGCGGCGACACTGTGGATGCCCGCGCCGGCCAGGGCGCCGGTCATCGAGGGGCCCACGCCCCGGACGGACGCAACGCCGGCTGTCAGCTCACGAAGGAACAATGCCGTTATACCGGCAGGGCCGCCAGCAGCATCCCTGCCAAGCGCACCAGGCCCCAGACCGCCGCGGCCAGAAAAACCAGCGCGGCAATGGAAAAGATAATGCGGAACAGGTAATTGACTATCCGGTTGGGAAAGAAGATTCTGCTTATCCGGTACATTACCGGCTGGGCGATAAAATCCACGAAACGCCAAAAGGGCGAATAGATGTTAAAATTCCCCAGGTAAGCAATCATCCTTAAAACAAGGACTCCGATAAAAAAGATCAGCACCCAGGAAATAATCGACCAGACCGCGCCCAGCAGCATGATCAGTACGGAGGCAATGCTTATCCCTCCCAGGGTTCCCACATTCACCAATATTCTCTGCACCAGGGAAAGAACGGCCAGGGCAAGAAGAGGTGAAAAATCAACGGGGCTGTTTTTAAAGATCCGGAACCGGTGGAACCAGTTCAGGTAGGGATCGCAGATGCCGCACAAAAAGACATAGGGCCGCCCAAGGTCCACTCCGGGAAACCAGGTAAGCAGGATCCTGATAAAAATAAGTATGATGTAGACGCTTATGATCCCCGACAGGATGCTCGTGATATAAAACATCAGGCTACCCATATCCTCTCCACCGCGGGATTTTTTCCCAGGACCGCCAGCTGTTCCTGCCCAGCCGCGGCAGTCTGCATTCCCGTACGGATTACCGTTTCCCTTCCCGCGTTGTCCGGCGGCGGCACATGGATAAAGACCGGCGTCAGGCCGGGATGATCAATAAGAAAATCCCGCAGCGGGCCAAGGTCCTTTTCCCTGACCGGCTCCCCGGTATGCAGGCGTATATGCAGTTCCTGCCGGGGAATTTCCGCGGCCGCGGCCTGCGCCGCGGGGTTTTCCGCCGGTCTGACGGTATTCCGCCGGAGCTTGCCCAGGTCCAGAACGGAGCTGACCAGAAAATTCGTGTTTCCCTGGCGGTGGTTAATTTTCCCCTTGAGGGCGGCGCAGTTTTTTTCGGCAATTTTATCCTTGTTGATTTCCCAGCACCGGGCAAAAAAGACCAGGTCTATTTTGCCCCGGTAATCTTCCAGAACCGCAAAAGCCATTTCATTCCCGTTCCTGTCATTGAGCGGCCGGATGCTTGTAATGTAACCGATAAGGACATACTCCCCTTCCGCTTTTTCCGGGGCGCCCAGATCCGCCGTAACCGACTGTTCCCAGGCATTTTTGTAGGGCGCCATGGCGGCGGAAAGTTCCGCTGCGGGAACGGCGAAACTTTCCGGAGCCGCGGGTTTGCCGGAATCAAAGGCCGCCAAAGCGGGATTTTCCTTAAGTTCCCGGAGCGGGATAAGCTCCTGGACCTGGAAGCCCATTTTACCCCGGCGCTGATCCAGCCTGCCCCTGACGGCGCTTATCTCGTCCTGGTGTATCCTGTCCCGGCATTCCGTCCAGACATCGCCGAAAAAGGCCATGTCCACTTCGCCCCGGTAATCTTCCAGGGTGCCGAAAGCCATGGGCTTGCCTGTTTTATCGGTAACGGCTTTAAGGGTTTTAACAATTCCGATAAAGAGATAATTCCCCGGAACGGCGTGATCAAGATCGGAGGCGTCAAGTTTAACATGCTGTTCCCAGAGTTCTTTGTATTCGTCCAGGGGATGACCGGAAAAATAAAAACCGATTAATTCCTTTTCAATGCCCAGCCGGCTGGTCCTGTCCAGATCGGGCATATCGGTAAAGGTAAAATCGGAAAAGGTTTTTTCCCCCGTATCCTCAAACAGGCTTGTCTGGCCGAATTTTCCCTCGTCCTTTTTGTTTTGGGCATAGTCTATGGCCGCTTCCATATTGGCCAGAAGCGTTGCCCGGTTAACGCCGAAAAGGTCAAAGGCGCCGGTTTTTATCAGCAGTTCTACTCCCTTCTTGCCCACCGCCTTGATGTCCGTCCGGTCAAGAAAATCCACAAAGTTCCGGTAAGGGCCCCCGGCGTTTCTGTACCGGATAATTTCTTCCGCGGTACTGTCTCCCAGTCCCTTGATTCCCAGAAAACCAAAGATGATGCGGCCGTCCACAACGGCAAACAGTTTATCCGACCGGTTAATATCCGGCGGATCGATGGCCAGGCCCATTTTCCGCGCTTCACCTATACATTCGGAAAGCTTGTCCTTGTTGGCGCTGTAAATTTCGTTGGAAAGATTGGCGGCCATAAATTCCGCGGGAAAGTTCGCCTTCAGGTAGGCGGTCTGATAGGCCAGAATGGCGTAGGCCGCGGCATGGCTTTTATTAAAGCCATAGCCCGCAAAGGGGATCAGCAGTTCAAAAATAGTATCCGCCTTTTCCCTGGGGTAGCCCTTCTGTACCGCGCCGGAAATAAACTGTTCCTTTTCCTTAACCATTTTTTCCATGTTTTTCTTTCCCATGGCGCGGCGCAGTTCATCGGCATGTCCCAGGGTAAAACCGGCAACAATCCGGGCTACCTGCATAACCTGTTCCTGGTACACAATAACCCCGTAGGTTTCCTTAAGAACTTCTTCCAGGCTGGGATCGGGATAGGTAATTTCCCGGCGGCCGTTTTTTGAATCGATGTACTGGGGAATGTTATCCATGGGCCCCGGACGGTAGAGGGCGTTCAGGGCGATAAGGTCTTCTATTTTTCCGGGCTTTGCCTGGCGCAGAATATTCTGCATGCCGTCGGATTCAAACTGGAACACCTCAAAACTTTTTCCTTCCCCCAGCATGGTAAAGGCCGCCTGGTCGTTTTCCGGTATGGACGCGATGTTGAAACCGGCGTACTCCGGGCCCCGGCGGCGGATTAACGCTTCGGTATGCCGCAGCACGTCCAGGGTTTTCAGGCCCAGAAAATCCATTTTTACCAGACCGCAGTTTTCCAGAAAGCCCATCGTATACTGGGTGGCAATGCCGCCGGTTTTGGAATCCCGGTAAAGGGGCACGTAATCGGTAAGATCGCTTTTTCCTATGACCACCCCCGCCGCGTGGAAACTGGAATGGCGTTTAAGGCCCTCCAGTTTTCTGGCCAGGCTAAAGAGTTCGGTATACCGGGGATCCTGTGCCAGTTCCCTTAGGCGCGGCTCCGCTTCCAGCGCGTATTCCAGGGTAAGGTCCTTGTTCGGATCGTCGGTTCTTCGCAGGGGGATCAGCTTGCTGATCATGTCCGATTCGGAAATGCTGATGTTCAGGGTCCGGGCCACATCCTTGATCACCGCCTTGGCTCCCAGGGTCCCGAAGGTGATAATCTGGGCTACCCGTTCCTTGCCGTACTTTTCCGTCACATAGTTGATAACTTCTTCCCGCCGTTCATTGCAGAAATCCACGTCAAAGTCGGGCATGGAAATCCGCTCGGGGTTAAGGAAGCGTTCAAAAAGCAGGCCGTATTTAAGGGGATCAATATCGGTAATCCGCAGGGCATAGGCTACGATAGAGCCCGCGCCGGAACCCCGTCCGGGCCCTACGTCGATGCCGTGCTCTTTGGCCCAGTTGATAAAATCCGCCACAATAAGAAAATATCCGGTAAAACCCATCTGGATAATCACATCCAGTTCATACTCCGCCCGCTTTTGTCTTTCTTCCCATTTTTCGGCGGAATCTTCCTTTTCCCGGCGGTAACGCCGGTCCAGTCCTTCGGCTACCATGTGGCGCAGGTAGGAATCGGCGCCGGAAAATCCGGGGGGAATCGCGCATTCCGGCAGATAGCTGGGCAGATCCCCGGTTTTTACCGTGGGAAAGCTGTATTCCGTCCGCCCTTCCTTGTTGGGTTTAAGGAACTCCTGAGCGCAGCGCCCGGCGATAAAGAGGGTATTGCTGAGGGCTTCGGGATATTCGGGGAAAAGCCGGGCCATTTCCGCTTCGCTTTTCAGGTAAAACTGATCCCCGTAGTATTTTTTCCGCCTTTCTTCGGTTCTGAGCTTTCCCGTACCGATACAGAGGAGTACGTCATGGGCCGCGGCGTCATCCCGGGTCAGGTAATGGACGTCGTTGGTAGCCACCAGGGGAATTCCCGTACGCCCGGAAATGGCGGCTATTTCCCGGTTGATGTCCCGCTGGGAAAGGGGGCATTTTAAGGTTTCCGCGGGAATGCCGTGATCCTGGATTTCCAGGAAAAAATTGCCCTCCCCAAAAAGGTCCCGGTAAAAAAGGGCCTTCTCTTCCGCGGCCCGGGTATTCCCTGCCCGGATAAGCCGGGGTATTTCGCCGGAAACACAGGCGGAAAGACCGATAAGCCCCCGGTGGTAACGGGCCAGGATTTCGTCATCGATCCGGGGCCGGTAGTAAAAACCTTCGGTATAGGCGCGGGAGCAGAGCTTGACCAGATTCCGGTAGCCCTCCTGGTTTTCCGCCAGCAGGACCAGATGATAATACTTGTTGTCCCCCTCGGAACCGGTTTTTTCAAGCCTGGAACCGGGGGATACATAGGCTTCGCAGCCGAAAACGGGCAGGACAGGATGTTCCCGGGGAACGTGCTTTTCCTTGCCCCCCACGATTTTAACCGTTTCTTTGCAGGCGGCAAGAAATTCCATGGTCCCGAACATATTACCATGGTCCGTCAGGGCCATGTGCGTCATCCCCAGTTCCTCCGCCCGGTCCGCCAGGGCCATAACGGAAACCGCCGCGTCCTGCAGGGAATTATCGGAATGGACATGAAGGTGAACAAAACCGGCCATAGGTCAATAATAACCCCAAAAGCCGCTTTTTTTCAACGTATACTATTCCATCTTATGCCGTTGTAGTATACTATCTTCTATAACAAAAATAAAAAAACAATAAAAATAAAAACCATATTGGAGAAAACAGGGGAGTATTGCTATGGAAGACCAGCGGAAATATAAGTTTGATTGGGATAACACCGTGGGAGCCGATATGCAGGTAGCCCGCCCAAGCCTGGGGCCAAGTACCAGGGTTGAGGTATACCGCCTGTTCCAGTTTACCCTGCGGGATGTTCTGGAACAGCACTACGGAACCGGGATGGCGGATGACCTTTTCCGTGAAGCCGGGGTAATCGCGGGCAAGGCGTTTTTTGATAAATTCCTCTGTGAAGCCAAAGACGTGACGGATCTGGCGGCCAGGGTCCAGGATTCCTTCAGCGCCCTGGGTATGGGCATTTTCCGGGTTGAATCCGCCCAGCCGGATAATTCCCGTTTTACCTTTACCGTGGACGAGGACCTGGACTGTTCCGGCCTGCCCGATACCGCCGACGTTGTCTGCGTGTATGATGAAGGCTTTATACAGGGGGTGCTTGAATCCTTCAGCGGTAAAGGCTTTGACGTCCGGGAAATCGACTGTTGGTGTACCGGCGCCCGGACCTGCCGTTTCGAGGCAAAAACAGCCTCATAACGTCAAAATGGACGATAGGGCAATCCTGGAACATGTCAGAAAACTGCTCAGGGACAACAAGATTCCGGAGCTGGAAGGAGAACTGGCGGAAGATCCGGTAGTACAGCAAATTCATACTGAATTAAAGGAAATTCGGGAGGCGCTTTATGCCTTTTCCGCCGGGGATTTTTCCCCCGTCATCTCCGTCAGGGGAATTATTCCCGGCTGCCTGAAGGCCCTGCAGTCCCATCTCCGCCATCTGATTTGGCAGGTCCAGCTGATTGAGGGGGGCGATTTTTCCCAGGAAGTCCGTTTTATGGGGGAGTTTTCCGCGGCCTTTAATAAAATGGTCCGCCAGCTTCACTCTTCCCTTACCGCTCTTAAACAGAAAGAAGAAGTGCTTACCGTCTTGAACGAAAAGCTGCGGGGCGAAATAGAAAGCCATACCTCCGCGGTAGAGGCCCTTCAGGAAAGCGAAGCCCGCTTTAAATTTCTGGCAAACCACGATCCCCTGACGGGAATTTTAAACCGCCGGTCATTTATCGAGCGGGCTGAATTTGAATTAAAAAGCGCCGCGGCCCTTTCAATGCCCTCCTGTCTGGCCATGATGGACATCGATCACTTTAAACAATTCAACGACACCTACGGACATCTGGCGGGGGACAACACCCTTCGTCATGTGGTTAACGTGGTTTCCCGGGGGCTCCGTAAAAACGACTTTATAGGACGGTACGGGGGCGAAGAATTTGTTTTTGCCTTTCCCGGCATTGACTATACTACGGGCCTTCAGGTGGTTGAACGCCTCCGTAAATCTTTGGCCGAAACGCCGGTAAGCCTGGAAAACGGTCCGGTCTTCGTTTATGCCAGCTTTGGCGTGGTGGGAGACGCCATGGAAGATTCATCCGGCGGGACCTATATTCAAAAGCTGATCAACGATGCGGATGTAGCCCTTTATGCCGCAAAACGGGGGGGAAGAAACAGGGTGATCCTGTACACTCCCGAACTGTCGGTACAGTTTGGCGATGAACGTCATATTATTCAGGAAGTTCCCGGGGAGATGATATAATTGAAAACAGAACTCTTTACCTTTTGTGATTTTGCCCAGGAAAGCGGCGGCAAACTTACCGTTGTAGGAACCTTTGATACGATCATTTCCCGGAGTTTTCCCTGTATCCATTCCCAGCTTTCGGTAGTGATCCGTATCCGTTTTGACATCTGGGAATTTTCGTCCCATACCTTCCGGATCGAAGCCAGGGACCTGGACGGGGAAACCAGCATAGAACCGGTTACCGGAACCATAGAAGTGAAAGGAGCGGGAAACGCGACGGCGGTATCCCATCTGGTATTTACCATTTCCAATTTACAGTTTAAATCCAGCGGGGTTGTTAACTTTGTCCTGTATATTGATGACAAAGAACTGACCACAATTCCGCTGTACATACGCAAAGGCTGACAGGAAAGCCGCGAAGCTGTAACACCGCTGCCCGCAGACGGAATACTACAAAACATGTGACCACGGCCGCCCGGTTGTGGTATACTGTTTTTATCCATGTAATTTAAGGATAAAAGGAGCCGGCCGTGAAATATGTCGATTTGGATAAAACCGCCGCCCATGCCGGGCTTGGAGCTTTGGCGTCCGCGGGGAAGGGCTTTGATTTTGCCTCGGCGCTGACCGCGGAACGGGTTGCAAAAGCTTCCGTACCAATGGCGGGGGGCCTTTCCTATAACTGGGCCGCCAAGGCGGTGGATGAGGAAATCCTGGCCGCCCTCAAGGCCCTGGCGGATGAGCAGGAACTGATTCCCAAGTACCGCGTCCTGCTGGAAGGGGAGATAATGAATACCGGGGAAAAACGGCTGGTCCTTCATCATCTGCTCCGGTCCGGAGGAAAGGCCGCGACCGGAAAGGCGGTGGTTCACAACGGCAGGGACCTGGGGGAATTTTATCAAAAAGAACTGGACCGCTTTTCCGCCTTTGCCGGGGATGTCCGGTCGGGGAAGATTCGGGGCAGTACCGGCAGGGAGTTTACCGCCGCGGTCCAGATCGGCATCGGCGGCTCCGACCTGGGGCCCAGGGCCATGTATCTGGCCCTGGACAACTGGGCGGCGGTGAACGGCAAAAAGAAGCTTTCCGCGGGGTTTATCTCCAACGTGGACCCCGACGACGCGTCCGCGCTTGCTTCTTCGGCGGATTTGGAACGGACGCTTTTTATCCTGGTGTCCAAAAGCGGTACTACCCAGGAGACCCTGGCCAACGAACTCTTTATCAAAGACAAGCTGAAAAAGGTGGGGCTGGATCCCGGACGGCACATGGTGGCGGTAACCAGTGAAACCAGCCCCCTGGCCCATAACGGCGCGTACCTGGATTCGTTTTATATCGACGACTTTATCGGGGGCCGTTATTCCTCTAGCTCCGCGGTGGGCGGGGTGATCCTGTCCCTGGCCTTCGGTCCCGATGTGTTCAGGGAATTCCTTGCCGGCGCCCACGGGGCGGACAAGCTGGCCCTGGAGCCGGATCCGCGAAAAAACGCCGCCCTGCTGGATGCCCTGCTGGGGGTCTGGGAGCGGAACTTCCTGGGGTACCCCGCCACCGCGGTGCTTCCCTACAGCCAGGCCCTCTCCCGCTTTCCCGCCCACCTGCAGCAGCTGGACATGGAATCCAACGGAAAGCGGGTTAACCGTTCCGGCGAAGCCCTGTCCTATGCCACGGGACCCGCGGTTTTCGGCGAGCCCGGCACCAACGGGCAGCATTCGTTTTACCAGCTCCTCCACCAGGGAACGGACATTATCCCCCTGCAATTTGTGGGCTTTACCGAAAGCCAGCGGAAGGATGATGTGGAGGTGGAGGGTTCGGTCAGCCAGACCAAGCTTAACGCCAACCTGGCGGCCCAGATCGTCGCCTTTGCCAAAGGCAGGGACGACCCGGATAAAAATAAATTCTTCCCCGGGGGCAGGCCCTCGAGCCTTATCAGCGGAAAACAGCTTACCCCCGCGGCCCTGGGAAGCCTGCTGGCCCATTTTGAAAACAAGGTCCTGTTCCAGGGTTTTATCTGGAACCTTAACAGTTTCGATCAGGAAGGGGTACAGCTGGGAAAGATTTTGACCAAAAAAGTTCTTTCCGGCGCTTCCGGCGACGGCGCCCTGGACGCGTACAGCGCCCTTTTGGAGGTAAAGGCATGAAACAGAAAGACGTAATCCCCGCGGGGAATGAATGGGTAGAAGAAAATATCCGGGGATTTCCCGGCGCTCCGGCAAAACGGATCGGCGACGAATGGATGCTGATCAGCGCCGGGGATGTTTCCGCCGATCGGGGGAACTGGAACACCATGACCGCCTCCTGGGGCGGTCTGGGGGTCCTGTGGAGCACCGACGTGGCGTTTTGCTTTATCAGGCCCGGCAGGCATACCATTAACTTTGTCAACGCGGCGCCGCTTTTTTCACTTTCCTTTTTCAGCGGCGGGTATCACGACGCCCTGACACTCTGCGGCGCCGTTTCCGGCCGGGACCATGACAAAGCTTCCGAGGCGGGCCTGACGCCGGTAGCCTTTCCCGGCGGCAGCATAGGTTTCAGGGAAGCCACGGAGGTGATCACCTGTGAAAAACTGTACACCCACGATTTTGATCCTTCCCGTTTCCTGCTTCCCGGCGAAATCGAAGTTAATTATCCCGAAAAGGATTACCACCGGATGTTCATCGGAAAAATTACCACCGTGCGGATCCGGCGGGGGGCTTAGGCTTACGAACGTTTACCCCCAGGGAGGGACCATGAAAAAGATTTTGTCCGTTGTTTTTATCCTGCTTTGTGCCGCGGGAACGGCGGCTTTTGCCCAGGGCGGCAATGCCCGGGGTGATCTTTTTCCGCTGCCGGAAGAAGCGATCCGGATGGAATATGACCTGCTGTATGAGATGGCCCGGAACCTCGACCCGGAAAGCGCCGGAAAGGATGCTGTTCCCCTGCTTGAGCTGATACACGCCCTGAAACCGGAAAAACTGTGGCCCGTGGAAAGCCTGGGGATGGTGTATTGTTATATCAGCGAAGAAAGACCCTCTTTCCCCAACGGCCTGCCATGGCTGCTGGAAGCCGAAAGGATGAACAGCCGTGATGCGGCCCTGTATTATAACCTGGCCTGCGTCTATTCCCTGCGCTCCGAGCCGGACAAGGCTGCTTCCGCCATGGATAAGGCCCTGGTGTACGGATACTGGAACATCGACTGGATGAAAGAGGACGAAGACCTTATCAACCTGAGAAGTACTCCCTGGTGGGAAGAAAACATAGAGCAGGACGGGGAAAGCAGGGTATTTAACGCCGCGGCGCGGCTGCTGGAAACGGATCCCGGTTTTGCCGGGGCGTATTTTGCCCGGGGGCGGGAGTATGCCAAAAGGGAGGATTTCCCCAAAGCCCTGGAACAGTATAACCGGGCCATTGAATGTGATCCCGGATACCGGGACGCCTATAGTGACCGGGCCTGGTTATATTTACATCTGGGTGACATTGATAAATGGATAGCCGATTATACCCAGGTATGGCGGCATGATCCGGATGCCCTGAATACTTATACGCGGGACGCGTTGAATATAGCGGACGGCGGGCAGTATCGTTTTATTGATGATTTTATCAGGACCATGCAAAACAATCCGGAGTACGCGGCCTTGTTTCTGACCGGAGTATGGGAAAGAATAAACCAGGAAGAAAGAACGGAAGAGGAGGCGGTTGAGGCCGCGGCGAGTGCTTTAACCCGGGCCATTGCCCTTGAACCCCGGGTGGCCTTTACCTACGTTTGCCGTGGTTCCCTGTATGAGTTTACCGGTGATTTTAACCGGCTTGTAGACGACATGGCCGTCGCGGTAATGATTTCACCGGATATAGCGGCGCCCCTGATCCGTTACTTTGAAAGAAACAACGACGATCTCTACGAGGGCTTTTCCAGGGCCCTGCGGACCAACCGGGAATACGCCGCCCTCTGCTTCCGGTCCTTTTTGTTTTACGCCAAAGGCGACTACCCC